>JAUWFF010000137.1 GCA_030607105.1 Filomicrobium sp. | reverse complement strand
GAATTCCGCCTTCTGGAATACTTGATGGAAAGTCCCGGCCGGGTGTTGTCGCGTTCGCAGCTCCTTGACGGCGTCTGGGGTCGCGATGCGTTCGTCGACGAGCGGACGGTGGATGTCCACATCGGCCGCCTGCGCAAGGCTCTGATCCGCGGCAAGGAACGCGATCCTATCCGCACGGTGCGAGGTGCCGGATATGTGTTTGGTGAGCGTTTGCCCAAGTAACGCATTGTAAAGCCAAAAAAATATTTTTCGATCCATTGTCGGAGTCGTCGCATTTAAGCCGCGCCCACGCCACATTGGGCGGTTACCCGCCCTCTTTACCCAAAGTGTGGCTGTGAAGAACGGGGTATGATCGCAATAGCAAAAGGCTTGATGCGACTGGTCGAGATGGTGGTGTCCATCCCGGTCTGGATCGCACGGTTTTTCACCGAGCGGATCGCGTTCAATCCTCGCCTCGGGGCATTACGCTATTTCATTCTTGCTATACTCGCGTATCTGGCATTCGCCGTCCTCCTCGTTTACGTGGTAGCGCCGATCCGCGGTTATACCGGCCAACTCTATCTTTCCGAAAAGCTCAAATACGATGCGGAACGCTGGCTTGCTACGGCGATCTACGACAAGCGCGGCAACTTCGTCGGCACTTTCGATCCCCGGCTCGACAGTCAACAGGATGTCAATTGGACGGGTGAGGCCATCGACCTAGGCGATTACATCTCCAACCCCGACCACAAGTCGATCCCTGTCCGCGAGGTCCCCGAGCACTATTGGAAGTGCCTGACATTCCACGAGGACCGCCACATCGGCACGATCTACAACCCATTTGGCATCGATCTTCTTGGAGTTCTAAAGATCCCCTACTCCACCGCACGTCGCTCCGTTGCACTTGGCCGCCCGGTGCTTGGCGTGGGTGGATCGACACTTCCCATGCAGATCGCGCGGGTCATTTACAAGACGCCGCCGCGCACCAGCGAGGGCCCGTTCGCCAAGCTGAAGCGAAAGGTCGGCGAATGGTGGCTGGCGCCTGTAATCTATTTCGAACTGACCCAAGGAGGCGATCAAACCAGGCTGAAGCAATGGGCGGCCAACCACCTATGGCTGGCTCAGCGCACCGGCGGCACGTCCTTGCATGGCGTTGAACTGGCAAGCCGCATCGTCTTTGGCAAGGAAGCCAAGGACCTGAACGTTGCCGAACAATTCGTACTGGCTTCGGCCGTCAACAAGCCGATCATCTTGCTGCGCGGAAGTGAGAAATTGAATCAGGTGCGTCTCGATCGCTGGCGTTACATCACAGAAGTGCGCGCCAGGAAGTGCGCTGAAAGATTGATCGAGAACGATGAACAGCAAAAAGCAGTAGTCTTTGAGTTGATCGGCCTCGCCGGGGGGCCGCCGGATCCGCGCGTTCAGCCGGGGCTCGATAAGACGCTTGAACAGCTCTCGCCACGCCTTGCCGCCCGAGCCCGCGCTAATCCGGAGATTCGAGCCAATACGCTGATGCGTGCGGCGCGCTACGGCCTGCGCGAAGAGATGAAACAGACCTACGGCTTTGACTGGCGCAACCATGTGCGCGGTGTTTCGACAAGCCTCGACGCCGGCGAGAACCTAGCGTTCACGTTGCGAATGACAGACGCTCTGAAGACGCTCAACAGCAAGCTGTCAGCCCGCATGGATCCTGCCTTCACGCTTGATCGAACGAACGCAGGGCCGGGCGTCGATCTACCGCATGTCGCCGTGGTCGCCGCCGACGCGGACGGCCGCATCGTGCGCTATTTCGAAAACACCGAAACGGCGAGTTATTTTGGCTCGCCCGTGGCCCGCGATGCCAAGACGGGGTTCTATGAGCGCCCGCGTGAGCCCCGCATGATTGCGTCTATCGGTAAGATGATCGCCGCCGTCGCCATCGCCAACGAGGGCAAGGATAGCGCCGCCTCGCTTTACGTGGATACCACAGCGCCGGCCCGCGGACTGGAAACCTGCCGACGCGACGGCAAGCTCCGCCGTGGCCGCAAGGCGGTTGTCGCTTTTGCCTGCTCTCTCAACGTTCCAATAGCGAATCGCACGGCGCGCATCGGTCAGTCCCGCATCAGGGCGCTGATCGACCAGTTCGGTTTCAACATGCCGCCAACCAACGCCGACGGTGAAGGCACGCCGCCTTCGACCGCCGCCGTCTTGGGGCTGATCTCCGGTTCGCCGCGCCGCGTCCATCAAATGTCTTCCGTTGTACTGAATGCCCTGATCGGGCGTGATAGGGCCAAGGTGCAGCCGCCGACGCTGATCAAATCCTATGACTACACGCACTTGGACGATTCTAAAGGTCTGTCGATCGATGAACTCTCAAGCGCCATCATTCCGCGTAGGGTGATCCGTCGTCGGGCCCGCCCACTTGTTAAGACGTTGCTGCAGGCTCCCCTTTGTTACCGCTCCAACAAGACTTCGCACGGCACCTTGAAGAGTCTGTCAAAGTGGTGCGCCTCGCGACGCTCTGACGTACGCCTGCACTTTGCCAAGACCGGCACACAGGTAACGCTTGATCCAGACGCAACTGTTGACGCTTGGGCTTCTGGCGGCGTTCAGTTTAGCAACGGAGCCGCCTATTCTTACGTCGTTGTTGTTGGAACCGGGTCTGCCTCCAGACCCTGGGCCCGCCGCGTTCACGCCTCGCAGGCGGCCGCGCCCCTTCTGGCGGAGCTGCTGCCTGAACTCGCAGCCCACGCCAAAGACAATCCGCGTTCCGACCTGCTGCCCAGGTCGCCGCGCAAGGTCAGGCCGGCCGCTAGGGCCCAGCGCGGCAAGCCGTCTGGCTGGCGCCCGCTGTCGCAACAGGAGCGCGACAGCGTCTTAGGTTTGAACTAGCCCAACACGCGCCTGCGCAGTGTCGCCAAGAACTGCAATCCAACACGCTCCTGCGTAGTGTTGGTTACGCAAGACACCCCCAGCCGGCCTTCCCGTTCATCTCCCGTTGAACAGACCGGCCCCGTTGCGTCACAATCGCGCCGTTCTCAAGCCCAAAACAGGCACTACTCAGATGAATGGAGTAGGGGCCTCATGGCGGCAGTTTGGATTGAAGCGGGCGCCCCGGCTCTTAGCACGAAGAGGCAACAGCTTCATGCACCGGGGCGGGCCTGAATGGTCTGGCCAAACTGGGGAGCTTCAACACGCCGTGTTGATGTGAGAACGCGCGGGTTCCTCCGCACTGTACCCATGAGACGCTCGTCGGCCGCGTGATGAAAATGGATAGTCGAGCCGATGGCTTTGAAAAACAATAGGTCGATGCGCGAGCCGAGTCTGACACTCGGCGGCCCGGAGTCCGCGAACTACGGCGGCGGCGATTGGATCGAGCCAGAAGAGCCCCCACGCGACTGGAAGAAGCTTTTTTTGGTTTTGGGGCTCGGCGCGTTGTCCTGGGTCGCCACCTATGTCGGCATGCTCGAGCTCATCGAGTCGAACATGGGCGACCTTCCCATCATCCAGAAAGTCATCATCGGCTTCGCTGTTGCGATGCTGATGACGATGATCATCTGGCTGCTCGATCAAATATTTAGCCACATCCATTTCACCACTAAGGTTATCTACGTCTTCGGTTACCTGTTCTTGACGGTGATTTCGGTTGGCTTCGGGTTCGGCTTCTATTGGAAGGTGCTGGAAAGCCGCGGCGAGGCGTCCAGATCAGCCGAGTCGGCCATCTCGCAGGTGCAAACCGCCCTTCACGCAGGTTCCACGCGCCTTGAGCAGCTTTCCGAGACGCTTCAGCAACTCACCTCTGTTTCGACCGCCAAGGCCATCGAAGAGCGCGAGAGAGGAACAAGCTGCCCCAACTCCCGTCCGGGCGATGGACCGCGCCGCAAACTTCGCGACGCCGATGCGCAGCGGTTCTCCTTTGCCGGGGACTTCGTCAGAAGTCGCGTTGGAAGCATTCGCAAGGAGATGACGGGGCTCGATGCCGAACTCAAGAAGATCGCTGACGCCAGTAAGTCGACGATCGACCCCAAGACTGGAACGCGCAACGAGTTCATGCGAGGCCTGAACCGCCGCCTTGATCTGACCGTTGCCGGCTTCAACGCCTTCCGCACCGACCCCCAGCTCGTTCAGATCCGTAGCGATCTCGCCGTGCGTGCCGAAAAGTCTGTGTTCCCGAACGGCAGCGGCGGTACCTTCGCATGCCCGGATCCGCAGCTTCAAACAGCACTGCGCGGCGTCGTTCGCGCAATCGATCAGCTGCCGGTGATGCAGCGCCCGCATGTAGCGGCCGTCGAAGGCGCAGAAGCCACCATCGAAGCATTCCGCCGCCTCGCTGCTACTCTGCAGGGTGCGGTTGTTCTCGAGCTGCCGCCATCGGCCGATGAATTGCGCGCGTTGCAGAAGAAGGCTGTTCAGTCGGTTTCCGGTGGCGCGCCCGGTCAGGCCGCTCCAATCCTCGCCCAACCCGTGGGCTTGTCCAACCGCGACTATATTCCGCTGGCCATTGCCGTCTTCGTCGACTTTTGCCTGCTCCTTGTCTCCATCGGCCGGCCCATCAATCGGCTCAACGGCTTGGTGTCGGTGATGCGCGAAGCCGAACGCGGGCCGATGATCAGAATCTTGTCGCGTTTCAACGAGATTCACCGCGATCCCGAGATCCGTCAGAATTTCGAAGTATTCCGTCACGTCGTGTTCGACATGCACGGCGCCTACTATGTTGCCGTGCCGCTCGACGCCCCCCACCGGCCCGACGCCCAGGCGAGTTTCGGCTATGGCTCGCAAGACGCTCAGGAGCTGCAGCACGAAGCGCATCTGCTCGCGAACTTGTTCTCAGGCTTCGAGCAGCAGAAGATATTCACCCGCGTCTATAATCCCTTCCTGTCGACGAAGGCCATCCAGAAGAAACTCTGGCGCCAGGGCAGCAAATTTGCCGGCTGCCAGGCCTTCCGCGTCTACCGTTTCCGCGAGGGTGCTTGGTCGGACATAATCCTGCAGGCGGTGATGGGAGCCGCCAAGAGGGCCGAGGAACAACGCCGTGTGCGCATGAAGGCGGAAGCCGAAGCGCGAGCCGCTGAACTGGCCGCAGCACCGGTCTCAAGGCCCCAGCGTGGATTGAACGACAACCCACAAAGCGACCCGCTGCGCGGCTTT
>JAUWFF010000138.1 GCA_030607105.1 Filomicrobium sp. | reverse complement strand
CTGAAGATCGCCAAGGAGCCGATCAGCCTTGAAACTCCGATTGGTGATGAGGAAGACAGCCACCTCGGCGACTTCATCGAGGACAAGAACGCGCTGCTGCCCATTGATGCGGCAATCCAGTCGAACCTGCGTGAAACCACGACGCGGGTGCTGGCATCGCTAACGCCACGTGAAGAACGTGTGCTGCGCATGCGCTTCGGGATCGGCATGAATACTGACCATACGCTGGAGGAAGTCGGCCAGCAGTTCTCGGTGACGCGCGAACGCATCCGCCAAATCGAAGCGAAGGCGCTCAGAAAACTGAAGCATCCAAGCCGCAGCCGGAAGCTTCGGAGCTTCCTGGACAACTAGGGTGAGGGGCCGCATTGAGCGGCCCTTTCTTATTGGGCTGCTGTTTGCTTTCTGTCGGCAAGCCCCACCGGCGCTTTGTCAAGCAGCGAGACAATTACGAAGGCGGCCGCCGACAGGGCAAGGGTCGCGAATCCAATCACCGGACCGGAGATATCCCCCAGGCCCAGCGCGTGCTTTACCGGCCCCAGGCCGACAACGGCCGTGAAGCCGGTGATAAGCGCGGCGATCGCGCCGCGGCGGGTGGCTCTGGGCCAATAGAGCCCGCCAGCCAAAATCACGATGCCCGAGCAGAAATAGATGGCGCCGGAGACGGCGAGGTAATCCCAGATGTCCTCTTGGCCTTGGTAGATGAGCCCCCAGTAGAGCTCGTAGAGCGCGATCAGAACAATCCCGATGCGGGTGGCGCGGATCTGGAAGGTCGCGTCTTCGGTGCGGCCAGTCAGCGGACCAAGGATGTCGCGCGAGATGACAGACGACCAGCAGAACAGATAGCCGTCCTGGGTCGACATGAAGGAAGCGAACATGACGATCGCTAGTAGGCCTAGCAGCCATTGCGGCAGCGCTTCACCGAACATGACCGCGGTGGCAACCAGATCGGCTTCCTCTCGGTAATCACTGAGCTTTGCCGGCAGGCCGACCTGTTCACTGCTCTGGCCGGCAAAATAGGCAAAAGCCAATACCCCGATGAATGCCGGCAGTGCCATGCGGCCCATGAAGACCAAGGATGACACCAGATAGGCGCGGCGCACCGTCGGCTCGTCCTTAATGCACAGCGCGCGCGAAAGAGCCGTCGGCCAAATCGCGGACGAGACGACCCCGGCGACCAACACCATCCAGAGGACGTAGGTCAGCCCGAAGTTCTCCGCCGCCAGTGGGTCAAATCCAGCTTGGCCCTTCGTCAGGCTGACAGCCCGCACTGCCTCGCTCAATGGGACCACCTGCAGCAGAACGACAAGCGCGATGGCAAGCCCGGCAACAATCAGAACAAACTGCAAGACGTCCGTGGCGATCACCGAACGCATGCCGCCATAGGCGGTGTAGGCGACAGCGATGATGAGGAGCACCACCATCAAGGCGTTGACGCTCATCGTTCCGCCTTCCAGACCGAGCATGGCGACGATGAAAAGGGCCGCCACCTTGAGGAACAGCCCCATGTTGAGGATGCCGCCCAGCGCCATGACCGCACCTCCGAAGACGCGGACATCTGGGCCGTATCGCTGACCGTAGTATTCCGGAACGGTAAGCACGCCGGTGCGGCGCAGGGGCGCGACGACAAAGCCCGTCAGGCCGACGATTAGGCAGCCAACAAGCGCGGCGGCGCCGATGTGGAAGGCGGCAAAGCCGTCGTTGAATCCTTTTTGCGCGTTGTATGCTATGGTAATAAGGCCGATCTCGGTTGCGCCAAGCGTGGCGATCGCCGTGCCTAGACCAACGTTGCGGCCAGAGACGAAATAATCGGTGAGATTTCCTTCGGAGGCATGTCCCGCCGTGCGGCGCAGGATGAAGACCAGCGCCAAGGCATAGACAACGGCGCCGATCGAGAGGCTAGCGATAAGAGCAGTCGACATCTGGCAGTTCCGTCAGCGGACCGTTTCAACGGGCATTAGCGCGGATCGATAGCACAGCTTGCGCCCCAGGTTGCAACCGACGGGCAACAGGCCGGGTTCTGCCTTATGAAAAAAGCAGCGAGCTCAACGCGGCTAGCCTGCCGCCGTGGGCTTCGGCGTTGCGGCCTCGGCGATCTCGTCTTGCTCCGCGTTGGCGGGGACGGTGTGGGGCAACCAATTCTCCTCCGACTTGTGCCACGGTAGAGCTGGCGAATAGTCGTCTGGATGCAATTCACAAAAGCGGCGGCGGATTTCCAGAACGCGGAGTCGTTGCATGTACGTGAGATAGAGAGAGGCACGCAGGCTTTCTCCGCCGCAGTCGTAGGATTCAACCGCACCATAAAGCACCATCAGGCGCAGGTTGTTGTCGACCTTGCCCCGGTCGAGACCGGCGCTTTGTTCGATTACGCGCAGGGCGATGCTGAGGGGCTGCGGGTTGCGCATGTATCGTGCGCAGACATCGGCGAGCTTCAAGATTTCGCGGTCGGCCCAGCTGCTCTGATTAATGCTGTCTATCCAGACCTCGGCAGCAATGGGCAACTCCTTGCTATCGATGCCATTGATGCTGGCAAAGCGGATGTGGCGGCGTTCGTCGAACATCGTGTCGCGCCTAATTCAATGGTGTATCTTTGAATGCGCACCGTAACTCCCAGCGCATAGAAGCAATCTTAACAGATACATAATTTTTATGCTGATATTGCTCTTAAATGGCACCTGCCGGTATTCGACCACCCATCTCACCGATAGAGGTCGGCGCGCGTAGGGGGCAATGGCGAAGCGCCCTTGGCGTTATGCGAGGCCAGCGTCTGAAACAGCCGCGCCGCTCCGCGCTGAAAGGCCAGTGAACAACCAGCAAGATACGCAACCCAGATGCGGAAGGTCTCTTCACCGACCAGGCCGATGGCCTCCTCGCGCCGGGCCGTCAGGCGTTCGCACCAAATCTTGGTGGTCAACTGATAATGCTCGCGCCAGCCCTCGACGTCATGGATCTCGAAGCCCGCTTGCTCCATTGCCATGATGGTGTGACCGATGTCATCAAGCTCACCACCAGGGAAGATGTACTTTTGCAGCGCTCGCTGCTCGGCGCGGGCGGAAAAGCGCTTGTTCTTGCGCTTGGCGCGCCGTGAGATCGCATGATTGAGGAACAAGCCATCTTCGGCCAGAACGCGGCGAACGGACTTGAAGTACAGATCGATATTGGAAATGCCGATCGCCTCGTACATACCGATCGAACAGACCTTGTCATAGGTGCCGTCAAGATCCGCGTAATCTCGGATCTCGAACGTGACCTTGTCGGAGAGGCCGCGCTTTTCCGCCCATTTGCGGGCAAACTCGATTTGGGCTTCAGAAAGCGTAATTCCATGTGCCTGCACGCCGTAGTTCTCGGCGGCATAACACAACAAACCGCCCCAGCCGCATCCGATGTCCAAGAGACGATCACCGGGCTTCAAACGAAGCTTGCGGCAGATCATCTCCATCTTGTCGTGTTGCGCCTGATCGACAGTGTTGTTCCAGTCGGTGAAGTAGGCGCAGGTGTACTGCATGTTGGGGTCGAGGAAGAGATTGTAAAAGTCGTTGCCAACGTCATAGTGGAACTTGATGAAGTCCTTGTTCTCGGCTTTTTCGCGGCCTTCTCCGCCCTCGTCACCGGCGTAGTCACGGCTTCGCTTAGGTTTTTCTGCCGGTGCTAGAAGAAATGGCCAGAGCTGGCTCAACAGCCGCCGCTTTTTGAGCTTTTTCAGCTGTTTGCGACTCCCCCCGTCGGCCAGCTGAGCACCTAGGTCAATCAGCGTTCCACCTTCGAAACCGACCTGCCCGTGTGCATAGTGGCGGATCAGCCGATCGAGCGTGGGACGCCTCAGAATCGATGAGATGACGCCCGGGGACGAAATCGTTATGGCCAAGTCGCTTTTGACGTTGGAGCCAAGCGGGATAAGCGTTCCGTCCCAAAGGCGGACGGATGCGTCCAAGTCGAGACGCTGGCCAAGGTCCTCAACCAGCTGTTTCGCGGCCACAAGGTATTTGTCCTGGGTTTCTGTCATATGCTAGCTCGATCCCTTTTTTCCGGGACCGAAGCACACGCGGCAGGCGCGGGCAACCGGGCTGTGCCATCGTGGACCGCGCGAGCCGGTCTTAGCTACAGGTTTTTGCTGTTTGACCGAACAGGAGCTTCTTGCCTTCCTCCGTGACAGCGGGACGACTGCTCCAGGGTTTGCCTTTTTCATAGGCAGCCTGAACCGCCGGGCGGGCGCGCATGGTATCAAACCAGCGCCGAAGGTTGGGAAACGCGTCAAGGTCCTGGCGCTGCGATTTCCAGGGCACCACCCATGGATAGACGGCCATGTCGGCGATGGAGTAGTCGTCGGCGAGCCATTCACGCCCTTGCAGCCGGCGCTCGAGTACGCCATAGAGCCGGTTGGTCTCGTTGACGTAGCGGTTCATGGCGTAAGGGACCTTTTCGGGCGCATATTGCACGAAATGGTGGTTCTGGCCGGCCATCGGGCCAATACCGCCTACTTGCCAGAAGAGCCATTCCAGCACCATCTTTCTAGCGCGTGTCTCCTGCGGCAGGAAACGGCCCGTTTTTTCCGCCAAGTACACAAGGATAGCACCTGATTCGAAAACGGTGATTGGCTCACCGCCGTCGGTAGGCGCGTGGTCGATAATGGCGGGCATACGGTTGTTGGGTGAAAACCTCAGGAAATCGGGCTTGAACTGATCGCCAGAGGAGATGTCGACCGGCTTGATTTCGTAGGGAAGTCCTGTTTCTTCCAGGAAAATTGTGACCTTGTGACCGTTCGGGGTAGGCCAGTAGTGAAGCTCGATCATCTCTGCTTGGTCCATTTTTCGTTGCGCGCTGCGAAGACAGGTGGAGATGGCGCCCAGCCTTGCGCATTCCAATGCTTCTCAACACATCGTGAAAAGGCGGCACCTGGCGGGGCATTAAGCGCGCTTCGGACCGATGTGCGCTCGGCCACGCTTTTTCGCGAGATCGATTTGGCGCTGACGCTCAGCGGCGGCCTTCTTCTTCTCGGCGTCCGCTTGTTTCTCGCAGTCGGCACAGGGATGGTCGGCGTAACCGCCGGAAGCATCACCTGATAGAAACGGCGTACGGCAGATGGAGCAGAGCTGGTATGGGCC
>JAUWFF010000385.1 GCA_030607105.1 Filomicrobium sp. | reverse complement strand
GGTCTGCACCCCACCCAGCGTCTACATCGACGCCAAGCGTATGGGCCTCATTGATCTGATCGAGAGCTTTGGTGCCAAAGTCCTCCAAGGAACTTGCTTCTATCAGCAGTACGCGCGCGAGATAGGCGAGGCGAATGGCTGGAAACGTCTGTTATCCAACTCCACGAAGATCGTGAATATTCTCGGTGGCTACGGCTACCAGCCGGCGCTCGCCTCGATGGAGGAATGCATTGCATCAGCCGTCGCCGGGGAGGTTGTGTGATGGAAAAAGTACTGAAATGTCATGTTGGCATCGGCGGCGTTGTCGAAGGCGAGGCGCTCGTTGCCGCCGACAACTTCTCTGCCCGCTATGACCTCGACCGCATCAAAGGCATATTTTCTCGGCCCAATCATGCTCTGGCCGGTCAGTCCTACAAAGACAAGATCCTTGTCTTCAACACCGCCAAGGGCGGCGTCGCCTCGGCCTGGATGCTGCACGAAATGACCTCACGCGGCATCGCGCCTAAGGCAATCCTTTTCAACGCCGCCAATACGATTCTCGCACAGGGCGCCGCACTCGCCGGCATGGCCATGTGCGACCGGTTTGCCGATGGTGACATTACGACCCTCATCGAGACCGGCGATATTGTCACCGTCTACCCTGACGAAGGCCGTGTCGTCGTGACAACCAGAGGAGCTTGACTTGGACCAAGCTGTCGAGGCGCTCGACGTGAAGGTTTGGCGCGGCAACGCCAAAGGCGGAAGCTACCGCTCCTATGAGGTGCCGGCTCAACGAAGCCAGACCGTGCTCGACGTTGTCACCTGGATTCAGCAAAATGCCGAGCCCACACTGACCTACCGGTTCGCGTGCCGTGTCGGTATGTGCGGTTCTTGCGCCATGATGGTCAACGGTGAGCCAAGATGGACCTGCCGCACCCATGTCAAAAAGGTACTCGAAGGCAGGCATCTTGAAATTGCGCCCCTGCGCAACCTGCCTGTCATCAAGGATCTCGCCACCGACATGACGGCGTTCTTTGACAAGTGGACCGGAGCCGAAGGCGTTTTTCACCCGACCGCCTCGCGCGCCGACGCCATTGCCCCGATTTCTCCCGAGGACCCGGCGCGCGTGTTGGCCAACGAGGCAATCGAATGCATAAACTGCGCGGTCTGCTACTCGGCTTGCGATACCGTCACCGCCAACCCGGACTATCTAGGACCTGCCGCGCTCAACCGCGCCTGGACCTTGCAGAACGATGAGCGCGACGGTGCTCACTCCAGGCGTCTTCGCACCATTTCCGGGGGCGGCGGTTGCTTCAACTGCCACTCGCACCAAAGCTGCATGACCTATTGCCCCAATGAACTTAACCCGACGGCTTCGATCGCCGGACTGAAAAGGCTGTCGGCCATGTCGTTTTTCAAGGGAGGCAGGGACCGATGATTGGGCTGCGTCTCTATCTGGCCCAGCGCATCAGCGCCATGCTCATGGCCCCGCTGGTTCTCGGACACATCGCAACGATGATCTACGCCGTACAAAATGGCTTGTCCGCTGCTGAGATTCTCGAAAGGACCCAGGGCAGTTTCTGGTGGGGTGCGTTTTACGGCTTGTTTGTCGTGGCCGTTTCCATTCATGCTGCAATCGGGCTCCGGGCGATTGTCTGCGAGACTTTCAGTTTGACCGCCCGCTGGCTTGATTTGTTTACTTGGGCTGTCGGGATTTTGCTTCTGTTGTTGGGTGCGCGCGCTGTCGCGGCGGTGGTGCTATGATGGTCGCAAAGCACCGCCGCGACACACTGCGGATCGCCTCTCTCATCCACCGCGTGTCTGGTCTCGCGCTGGCTTTGTTCCTGCCGCTACATTTCTACGTTCTGGGCCTGGCCCTTAATGATGCGGCCGGCCTCGACGCGTTTCTCAAGTGGACGGACTACCCGTTGGTGAAGTTCGCTGAAACGGTTCTCGTGCTGCTTCTCTCGCTGCACCTGTTTGGCGGGCTGCGGCTGTTGGCGCTGGAGTTTCTACCCTGGTCGCCGCGGCAGAAAGCTTATGCCGCCTCGGCGGTCGCCCTGTCGTTCTTTGTCTCTGTCGGTTTTTTTCTTAGCGCGGTGTGAAGACATGCTTGAACGTCACGATACCGATGTCCTGATTATCGGAGCCGGAGGCGCCGGGCTTTTCGCCGCCCTGCATGCGCAGAAGGCTGCGCCCGAGATCAGAATCACGATCGCCGTGAAGGGCCTTCTCGGCAAATGCGGTTGCACGCGTATGGTTCAGGGCGGCTACAACGTGGCGCTTGGCAAGGGCGACTCCGTCGAGCGTCACTTCATGGACACCATCATCGGCGGCAAGTGGCTGCCCGATCAGGCGATGGCCTGGAAGCTGTGCGAGACAGCCGTCGTCCGCGTGCGGGAACTCGAAAACGAAATCGGTTGCTTCTTTGATCGCATGCCGGACGGCACGCTGCATCAGAAGGCCTTCGCCGGCCAGACTTACGACCGCACGGTTCACAAGGGTGATTTGACCGGCATTGAGATCATCAATCGCTTGATGGAACAGGTCCTGGCCCGGCCCGTCGAACGCCTCGAGGAGCACCGCGCACTGGCGCTGATCAAGTCGAAGTCTGGCGACGAGCTCGCCGGGGTCTTGTTCGTCGATATGCGTCGGGGTGTTTTTCGCTTCGTAC
>JAUWFF010000317.1 GCA_030607105.1 Filomicrobium sp. | reverse complement strand
CCGGGAAATCGGAGCTGCAGACCCAGACTTTGAGGAGTTGGAGGCAAACCCTGTCGCACCGCCGGCCATTGCGGCTGCGGCAAGAGCTCCCAAAGCTGTTCTCCGAGTAACGTCCATGGTCGATGAAGTCCGGCGTGAATGAGGATCGACAGTCCTTGGTTTGCGCGCTCTTGGAATACTGCCTGCTTTTCATCGAGGAAGGCAACTACGCCTGACCGCTTTCAATCCAAGATCGGACGGCCCCAAGGCGGCCTAGGACTTCACCGGTTTCAGGTGAACTACCACGTCCAATTTGTCGTTGCAGTAGCCCGCTGGCGGTTTCGGCAATCTGCCGAAAGCAACATCACCGACCGGAACATGAATAAATGGTCCCGCGTGAGGATGTGAAAATGGCGGTGATCGCCGACATCGGTATCAAAGTAACCGCAGCCACTCGGCACCGCGACGCGCCGCAGAAGACCGGCGTGTCCTCCGTCATCATTCGCACCCTGCGCTAGCAGTTTGCCGTCGCACGATTTAGCGTACTATAGGAAAACGCCGCGGAAAACGCGATTCTATTGCAGCGACCACGATGGCCTCCTGCCGGCTGCCACGGCGGTGCCGCGCTCCAGGTCGCGTATTCTGGGCCCTCGCACGAAACACGGACTCACCAGAACAAGACCGTCCCGGGCACAAGCCATGGAGAGCCTGATCGTCACCTTTCTGTTTGATAATACGTACGCCCAATGACCCGATCGCTTTTATGCTCGCCCGCGGCCAACACCCGTGCAGGCGCCGAGGCTTGTCCACCTGAATACCCAACTGGCCGATGAACTTTGCCTTGATGCGGAGGCCCTCGCCTCGCCCAGCGGCATTGCCGTTCTAGCCGGCAACGAGATCCCGGGCGCGGCCGATCCGCTTGCAATGGTCTATGCCGGTCATCAGTTCGGAAACTGGGTCTCGCGCCTGGGTGACGGTCGAGCGATACTGCTCGGAGAGTTGATTGACCGCAACGGTATTCGTCGGGATATTCAACTCAAGGGCGCCGGAAGAACGCCGTTCTCGCGCATGGGAGACGGACGCGCCGCGCTCGGTCCTGTCTTGCGTGAATACATCGTCAGCGAAGCCATGGCCGCGCTGGGCATCCCCTCAAGCCGGGCCCTCGCGGCGATCACGACCGGAGAACCTGTTGTCAGGGAGACCGTTCTGCCCGGAGCTATTCTCACGCGTGTTGCCAAAGGCCACGTCAGGGTTGGTACCTTCCAGTATTTCGCGTCCCGCAACGATACCGAAGCCGTGCGTATTCTCGCCGACTACGTTATTGCCCGACACTATCCAGAGGCCGCCCACACAGAAGTGCCTTACATTGCACTGCTTGAGGCGGTCATTGCGGCTCAGGCCGAGCTCGTCGCGCGCTGGATGCAGGTGGGCTTCATTCACGGCGTCATGAACACTGACAACACGTCGATCGCTGGCGAGACAATCGACTATGGGCCGTGCGCCTTCCTGGATAGCTATCACCCAACGACGGTCTTCAGTTCTATCGATCGCGCCGGCCGTTACGCTTACGGCAACCAGCCCCGCATCGCGCACTGGAACCTCATACGTTTCGCCCAATGCTTGCTGCCTCTGCTCGGTGAAGAAGACGCGGCCGTTGCCTTAGCGCAGGAAGCAGTTGACCGCTTCCCACAGCAGTATCAATCCGCTTGGCTAAGTGGCATGCGCCGCAAACTCGGGTTGCATGGCGATCAGGACGGCGACCTTGAACTCGCTGAAAGCCTGCTCGAATTGATGGCGGCAAACGGGTGTGATTTCACGCTGACGTTTCGTCATCTTTGCGAGGCGGCGGAACCCGGACACGGCGAAGCGGTGTTCAGAGACCAGTTTGCAGACAATACCGCAAGTTCCGAGTGGCTGGCTCGATGGCGCCAGCGACTAACTGCCGAAGCCAGAGGCGAGCAAGACCGCAAAGCCACGATGCGAAGAGCGAACCCCGCATTCATTCCAAGAAACCACCGCGTCGAGGAAGTCATCGCGGCTGCACTGCTCGATGATTTCGAGCCCTTCGAGAAGCTGTCGCGGGTGCTGACACGTCCATTTGAGGATCAACCCGACTTCGCCCACTTCTCCGATCCGCCTCAACCCGACCAGGTCGTGCACGCCACCTTCTGCGGAACATAGCCTATCGTCCGTCAGGCATACCCCGCCCAAGAGGCCAGGACGCCCAGGGCAATTTGTCGATGCCGCGGGTCGCCATCTTGTGCCAATGCCGCAATCAGAGCACTGTCGGAGGCCCGATGATCGAGCTTTCGAAGCAGCCCAAAGGCGTGCAATGCTCCCTCTCCGTCCCTGTCGAAAGCATGGTCACGCAACGCGCTCATCGCTTGATCGCCGCCTGATCTTGCCAAGGCATCGGCCGCTGCCTTGCGAACAACCGACGCCGCCGACCGCAGCAGCTTTGCCTTTTCACTCATCGACAACGTCTCGGCAAGCGCGGCGACGGCTTCGGCCTGGATTGCCGGTTCGCTGTTTTCCAAAGCGCGTTCGAGATGGGATAGCGCCGGCTCACCGGCGTACCCGAGGCAGCGAACAATGTGGAGGCGAACAAGCAAAATCGGATCGTTCAGATAGGCCGCAAGTTTGTCGACGACATCACTGATGAGCCGACCGTCGCCGCGCCCGATTTCCGCCAGCGAGGCGGCAGCCGATGTTCGCAGTTCCCCGTTCGACGATTTTAACCCATCAATAAGCGCCACGACCACATCTTCACGCCCGACCTTCGACAACAGTTTGCAGCTAAGCAGTTTGGCATCCGCGTGGATCGGAATCTTAGGGTCGGGAGTGGATGTCTTGCGGCCCAGCTTGCCCTGAGCAAGCTCGAGAAAACTCAGGTCCTCTGCCGTCAGCTCGACGTCTTCAACTGCCTCCGCAGGCATAGCGTCATCACCGACGTTGATCCCCTGTATGGCGTCCAAAGTCGAGCGTGGAAAACGAGGCTCCGATGACAATTCCGCGTTGTCCTGCGGTGGAGCGGTGTCCTTCGCATCGGACAACTCGATAATATTCCCCTCTCGATCGATCTTGATCGGGTTTTGACGAGCCGCTTCATCATCGGCAGCGGCATCGGTCCCGTGACGCCGCACACTTTGCTCCGGCGCGGGCTCTGAAGTCGTAAGCTGGCTGCGTGAGGCCTCCGCGGGCGGGGCAATGAGCTGACCCCGATAAGCCGCAAGAATGGTGCCGGCAGCAATAT
>JAUWFF010000316.1 GCA_030607105.1 Filomicrobium sp. | reverse complement strand
TCACGCTACCGCGCGCAATCTGGACCCAAGCGCTGCGGCCGGTTTCGAGCTGATGGGAAATGCTTTCATCCTGTCCAACAAGCGCCGCATAAAGATCGACGTCGCGATGAATGGTGAGGGAACCGTCGCGGCCCGTTCGCGATGCGATCAGCACGAACTTTCCGCGCTTTTCTTCCTCGGCGAACGCCTTTTGCTCGTAGCTCGGTTCGAGCCCATCGGCTTCGGGGATGATCCAGATTTGCAGGAAGTGGACCGGGTCCATTTTCGAAGCGTTGAACTCGCTATGACGCACTCCGGTTCCAGCGGTCATGCGTTGGACGTCACCGGGGCGAATGATCGAGCCCGTACCAAGGCTGTCCTTATGCTCGAGCGCACCGTCGAGAACATAAGAGATGATCTCCATGTCGCTGTGGGGATGGGTGGGGAAACCGCCTCCGGGCGCGACGCGGTCTTCATTGATAACGCGCAGCGGGCCAAAGCCGAGATGCCTGGGATCGTAGTAGTGGCCGAAGGAGAAGGTGTGCTTCGAATCTAGCCAGCCGAAATTGGCTTTGCCTCGCTCTTCGGCTCCTCTGACGGTGAGAGCCATGATCGCCTCCAGTTGTGCCTTGCCGGGCCAATCCCGGCTGCTTGAGGCGGAAGGTATGGCCGAGCCATAAAGGATGCAATCCCTCTAAAACCACCCACTCTGCATCCAATTTGGATGCAATGCTCCGAGAAGGTCGTAAAAGGCCTGGCGCTCGTTCAAAGACGGACTCGCCGGTCGAGAAAAGCGAAGGCGCAACGGTGGCGGCGCTTGCCGTGGAGAGGCCCGCGTTACTTGAGCCTAAGGTTCAAGTCTGCGGCGTACTTTAGGTTGGGCTGTGCTAGGCGGCTTGCTGCCGCCAACGCTCAAATGGGATCAGGAACCGATCGTGCTGGAGAACATACGCGGGCTCGTGCTGCAACTCCTCGGTCGGCTCAAAAGCGCGCCTCGGCAGTTGCCAGCGACATGGTCTGCCTTCGCTCTGCCGCTTGAAGTAATAGTCGCCCCAAGCTTCCGGTTTTTCCACGCAGCGATAACGGGCCGACATGTACTTTCCCGAGGCGAAGCCATCTGAGATCGCATCCAGGATGGCGACGACCATGCGATCGGACTCACCCATCACCTCAGGCTTCTTTCCGCCGGCCAGCTCGTCTTCGTAATAGTCGGGCCCGGCAAGGGCGAAGATGCTCATGACCGTTGCCCGGTCACAATCGGGGAATTCGACAATCGCACGTAAGGGCCCAACACCTGAGTTGCCCCAGTTAAATCCCCTGGCAAGCTCATGCCAAACGCATGGGCCCTGCCGACAGAGCCATGAGATTGTATTTTCCGGGTTCCAGTGGCCGCCCTCAAAAAGGTCGAGTACGACGGCATCGTTTCTCCATTGCTCGCGCTGAGACATGGTCCACCCCTTGTGCGCTGCTCCCCCGTCGTCTGATGACGTCTCCCACCAAGGCCTTACCCAGCGCTGTGAGCCAAGGCCTATTGATCCGTATATGCGATTGATTGGGCACGCAACTCTCGCCGCGCCGACGTCCATGCCATTGCGGCCTTTGTGCACCGCTAATGCGCGGCTTCCCAATTGTCGGCGGCTTTGGCGTCGACCTTAATGGGCACGGCCAGCTGGACGGCCGGCAGGCTGGCGTTCTCCATTACATCGCGCGCGATGGCGATCACCTGTTCGGCCTCCTCGGCGGCAGCTTCAAAGATCAATTCATCGTGGACCTGCAGCAGCATCCGAGCGGACTTCAGGCCGGCTGTTTCAAGTGCCTTAGGCATGCGCACCATGGCGCGGCGGATGATGTCGGCGGCCGACCCCTGGATTGGCGCGTTTATTGCCGCACGCTCCAAGAACCCGCGCATCGACGGATTGCGCGTGTTGATTTCCGGGTAGTGCACTTTGCGCCCGAAAACGGTTTCAACGTAGCCGAACTCGCGGGCAAATTCCTTGGTGCGGTCCATGTAGGTGCTGATGCCGGGGAAGCGCTCGAAGTAGGTCTTGATGTAGTCGGCGGCTTCCTGGCGCGGTATGGAAAGCTGGTTGGCCAGGCCGAACGCGGAGATGCCGTAGATGATGCCGAAGTTGATCGCCTTGGCGCGGCGGCGGACTTCGCCCGGCATTCCTTCGACTGGCACGCCAAACATCTCGGAAGCGGTCATGGCGTGGATATCAAGCCCGTCTTCGAAGGCCTGCTTGAGTTGCGGGATATCGGCGATGTGCGCCAGAACTCGCAATTCGATCTGCGAATAATCGGCGGAGACAAGCTTGCAGCCCTTCTCGGCGATGAAGGCGGTGCGGATCTCGCGGCCTTCCGTGGTGCGAACCGGAATGTTCTGCAGATTGGGGTCCGAGGATGCCAACCGCCCGGTTGTCGTCGAGGCCAAGGAGTAGGAGGTATGAATGCGGCCGGTGTCGGGTACGATGTATCCTGGCAGCGCATCGGTGTAGGTCGATTTCAGCTTAGATAGCTGCCGCCATTCCAACATCTTCAAGACGAGCTTACGGGCGTCGTCGGGTAGCTCCTCGTTGCCTGCAAGATCATCGAGCAGGCCGGCGCGCGTTTCCCACTGTCCGGTCTTTGTCTTCTTGCCGCCCGGCAGCTTGAGCTGGTCGAACAGCAATTCGCCGAGCTGTTTGGGTGAGGCAAGATTGAACTTGCCTCCGACCAGTTCATAGACTTCGGCTTCAAGACCAGCAATGCGTTGCTGGAACGTGCCAGACAGCCGCGCCAGGATGTTGCGGTCGACCTTGACACCGGCCCGTTCCATGTCGGCGATGACCCGCACAAGCGGCCGCTCCAGCGTCTGATAGACGCTCATCATGTGCTCGGCGACCAGGCGCGGCTTGAGGGCCATCCAAAGCCGCAATGTGATGTCGGCATCCTCCGCGGCGTACTCGGTGGCCTTGTCGATGGGCACCTCAGCAAAGGATTTGTCGGAGGCTTTCTTGCCAGGCGCGTGGGCGATGACCTGCTTGAAGGAAATCGCGGTGTGGCGCAGGTGGCGTTCGGCCAGATCATCCATGCCATGATTGCCGCGACCGCCATCGAGCGCATAGGACATCAGCATCGTGTCATCGAGGCCGTCGATCTCGATTCCATAACGCCCCATGACGGTGAGATCATATTTGAGGTTCTGCCCGATCTTCAGAATGCTGGGGTCCTCGAGCAGGGGCCTGAGGCAATCGATTGCCTCGCGAATGGGCATCTGCTCCAACCCGTCACCGTCGCCG
>JAUWFF010000176.1 GCA_030607105.1 Filomicrobium sp. | reverse complement strand
CGCGGCGAGGCCAGCCTGCGGGGGCACTTGAAGAACAAGGATGTTGAAAAGGAAGAATCTGGTTCTCCGGCCTATGTACCTCGCGATCCCAAAAAGGATCAGCAGCTGCAATTCGCGCTGAACTATCTGCGCGGCAAGGTGACCGCTCCGCCAGCGGCCAAAAAGAAGACCGAACAGAAAAAGGCGGAGACCGGCGAGGATGCCAAAAAGTAGCAGCCTTCAAAATTGGGAAGACGGCCTTGACCAAGCCGCATCCCCTGGAATCCATAAAGGGCGCCACTTGGCGCCCTTTATACCATCACAGTCCAAATATGCGGACCACCTGCTCGTTAGAGCCCTGGTACTCTAAATGCCAGTTTGAACCTCGTGTATCGCAGCACCTGATCCGTTGCTGCCGGAGGCATCCATGAGCAAAAACAAACGAGAAACTCCCAGGTACCGACCGTGCGTTGGAATCATGCTGCTCAATCCGCAGGGGCAGGTATGGATCGGCCGGCGGATCGCCTCCAAGCGCTCTAACGATCCCAATGGCGCGGGTCTTTGGTGGCAAATGCCACAAGGTGGCATCGACAAAGGCGAAGAACCTCTCGAGGCCGCGTTCCGCGAACTCCATGAAGAGACGGGAATTGAAAGGGAGCAGGTCACGCTGCTGGCTGAAACCCACGGCTGGCATCGCTACGATCTGCCTGAAAACGTGGTCGGGCGTAAGTGGGGCGGGCGCTATCGCGGGCAGGCGCAGAAATGGTTCGCCATGGGTTTCAGCGGCCGTGACGAGCAGGTCAACATTACACCATCCGCACCGCACGAAGTCGAATTCGATGACTGGCGGTGGGCGCATCACAGCGAGCTGCTGGAACTTATCGTGCCCTTCAAGCGGCAGGTCTATGAAGCGGTACTTGAGGAATTCTCCAGCCTGTTGACCAACTGACTGCCTGCTCACCCTCGCCGCCGTTGAGTGCGGCGGTTCGCGCTCAGGCAGCCTGATCGATCAGTGCCTTCAGCTCTTCAATGGCGCGGGAGACATGCAGGCGGGCGTCGTCCGTATCGGCATCATCGAGGGCCTTCCGGGCGAGGTCGAGTTCTTGGTCGAGCTGTCGAGGATCGGCCTCTTCGACGATGAACGCGCGTTCGGCGAGGACCGTCAACTGCTCGGCGGTTACTTCGGCAAACCCAAAGCGGACAAAAATCGCCTGCTTCGAACTCGGTGTGGTCACATGGATGACGCCCGGAAGCAGGGTTGAGACGACCGGCGCGTGCCCTTCAAGAACTGTGAACGGTCCTTCCGCGCCTGGAATTATCACCTGTTCGGCTTCAACCGACATCAGGATGCGTTCGGGGCTCACTAGCTCAAATTTGAACGTGCCTGCCATGCCTCTTCAAACCTCTATTCGTCGCGTTTCGATTCCGCCCGCCCATCTCAATGATACCCGTCAGGCAGAGTCTGGTTCCTCGAACATGTCGCGGACCTTGTCGGGGTCTTGCACCTTTGTTCCGCAGAACGGGCAAAAGAACACTGGATGGTCAACCATCCCCGGTTCATCTTCCTCGATGTCGATCAGACCGACCGACATGTAGAGGACCCCGTCGCCTCCGGTGGTGATTAGCGGCTCAAAGTCTTCGCCTGACATAATCTGCTTTAGTTCTTCACAGCACGAGCCGAAACCTTCGGCCCCGCCGTCATTTCGCGTCTCGGTTGCCATTCCAGCTCTCCGGTCTTTTTCGGTCTGACCCGGCTAAGTGGCCAGGGCCAGGTCCATTAGTAATCGGCGGGCCAGTGGCGGTTCGTCAAGCGTCAAGCTGCTTCCGCGAGTTTCTCGGCTTTGTCGATGGCTTCCTCGATTTTGCCGACCATGTAAAAAGCCTGCTCGGGAAGGTGGTCATATTCCCCATCGCAGAGGCCTTTGAAACTCTTGATGGTGTCTTCCAACGGCACCTGCACGCCCGGCGAACCGGTGAACACCTCGGCGACGTCGAAAGGCTGCGAGAGGAAACGCTCGAGCTTGCGGGCACGGGCGACAATAAGCTTGTCCTCTTCGGACAATTCGTCCATGCCAAGAATAGCGATGATGTCCTGAAGCGCCTTGTAACGCTGCAGGATCTCCTGGACGCGGCGCGCCACCTGATAGTGCTCATCACCGATGACGCGCGGGTCGAGCATGCGCGAGGTTGAATCAAGAGGGTCAACGGCCGGGTAGATGCCCTTTTCGGCAATCGAGCGAGAGAGAACCGTGGTGGCGTCCAAGTGGGCAAAGGTCGAGGCTGGCGCCGGGTCGGTCAAATCGTCGGCAGGGACGTAAACGGCCTGCACTGACGTGATCGAGCCCTTCTGCGTGGTGGTGATGCGCTCCTGCATCCCGCCCATGTCGGTACCGAGCGTCGGCTGGTAGCCCACGGCCGAAGGGATACGGCCGAGAAGGGCGGACACCTCGGAACCGGCCTGGGTGAAGCGGAAGATGTTATCAACGAAGAAAAGCACGTCCTGGCCTTCGTCGCGGAAGTGTTCGGCAACCGTCAGCCCGGTGAGGGCGACGCGCGCGCGCGCGCCCGGCGGTTCGTTCATCTGGCCATAGACCAGGGCAGCTTTGGAGCCTTCGGCTGAACCGTTGTTCTCGACAGGGTTCACGTTCACCTTGGATTCGATCATCTCGTAGTAGAGATCGTTGCCTTCACGCGTGCGCTCGCCGACGCCGGCAAACACCGAGTAGCCGCCGTGTGTCTTGGCGATGTTGTTGATCAGCTCCATGATGAGAACGGTCTTGCCAACACCGGCGCCGCCGAACAGCCCGATCTTGCCGCCCTTGGCGTAGGGTGCCAGCAGGTCGATGACCTTGATGCCGGTAACGAGGATCTCGGCTTCAGTGGACTGTTCTACGAAGTCTGGCGCCTGGGCGTGGATAGGACGGGTGGTCGAACCCTTGATCGGCCCGGCTTCGTCAACCGGCTCACCGATAACGTTCATTATGCGGCCGAGAGTTGCTTCGCCCACGGGGATGGCGATCGCCTGGCCTGTGTCAACGACGTCCTGGCCGCGAACCAGGCCTTCGGTGGAATCCATGGCGATGGTGCGCACCGTGTTTTCGCCGAGATGCTGGGCGACTTCCAGCACTAGCCGCTGGCCCTGGTTCTTTGTCTCCAGAGCGTTCAGAATTGCCGGCAAACCCGTGCTGTCGAACTGAACGTCGACGACCGCGCCCGTGACCTGCCTGATGCGTCCAACCTTTTTGTCAGCCATTACCCGATCCTCGTGCTGTCCGTTTCTCAGAGCGCTTCAGCGCCCGAAATAATCTCTATGAGTTCCTTGGTGATCTGGGCTTGGCGCTGTCGGTTATAGCTGAGCGTCAAACTGTCGATCATGTCGGAAGCGTTGCGTGTGGCGCTGTCCATGGCGGACATGCGCGCGCCTTGTTCTGAGGCGGCATTCTCAAGAAGGCCGCGGAAGATTTGCGTTGAAATGTTTCGGCGCAGGAGCTGATCGAGGAGCACTTCCTCTTCAGGCTCATATTCGTAGGAGGCGTTACCATGACCGTCTGCTGCCGCAGCATCGTCACTGGCTTCGGGAAGGCGCGCCGGGATCAACTGCTGACCGGTCGGCTTCTGCGAGATGACCGATTCAAACTGTGCGTAGTAGACCGTGCAAACGTCGAACTCCTCGTCTCCAAAGCCGGCCATGACCTTGTCGGCGATCTCTGAAGCCTGCTCAAACCCGACGGTCTTCAAACCGGCAAGGCTGACCCGGTCGGTAATGTAGTTGCCAAGATCGCGCCTCAAGTTGTCAGCACCTTTGCGGCCAACCGCCAGGATCTTGACTTTTTTCCCGTCCTTTATGAGTTGCAGGGCATCCTGGCGCACGAGCTTGGCGATGTTGGAATTGAAGCCGCCGCAAAGGCCCCGCTCAGCCGTCATCATGATCAGCAAGTGGGTGTCTTCCTTGCCGGTTCCGACCAGCAGCGGTGAGGCGTTCTCAGGATTGGCGACGCCTTTGGCGAGATTCGCCAAGACCATGTCCATACGCTCGGCGTAAGGCCGGGACGCCTCAGCGGCCTCCTGGGCGCGGCGCAGTTTTGCCGCCGCCACCATCTGCATCGCCTTGGTGATCTTGCGGGTCGCCTTCACCGAGTTGATGCGATTTCGTAAGTCCTTCAAGCTCGGCATCGTGCCGTCTCTTTCCCTAATCTTTGAGCATGTCGCCGTCCCGTTACCGGGACAGCCCATCGCATTGGGGCGAAGACCGATCGGCCTTCAGATTTCCGCAGGCCGGTGCTAAGCGGCAAAGTTCTTTGCAAACGTGTCCAGCACATTCACCAGTGACTTCTCGGTATCCTCCGACAATTTCTTCTCGGAGCGAATCGAATCAAGGATGTCGGCGTGCTGACTGCGCAGTGTTGTTAGGAGCTGGTCTTCAAACTTGCCGACTGCTTCAACGGGGATGGCGTCGAGGTAACCTCGCGTGCCAGAGAAGATTACGCAGACCTGCTCTTC
>JAUWFF010000034.1 GCA_030607105.1 Filomicrobium sp. | reverse complement strand
AGAGCATCACAGGTGGTGGTGTGCGGTGGGTGGCTTCTGCCGGCTGTCTAAACGGCACCTTGAAGTCGATCGTCTATCAGGTCGCCTCGAAGTTCGGGCCGGTGACGGTATCCTCGACCTGCCGTAGCAAGAAGCGTAACGCCAGGGTAGGTGGCGCCAGGCGCTCCCAGCACCTCACCGGCAACGCAGTCGATTTCCGCGTGCACTCCAACCAGCGTGCCGCCTACGCGTATTTGAAGAGTCTCGGTTCAGTGGGCGGCTACAAGCACTACGGCGGTGGCTTGTTCCACATCGACGTCGGCCCACGCCGGACGTGGTAACCGCGACCTGTGAAGCAACAGCTTCTTAACCGCACGCATATCGGGGAGCCATTATTCGCGCTCCCCGGTCTCAGCGCCGGCCGTTCTTTTTGGGGGGCTCCACGGCTTCCGCCTCTTCCGGCTTATTGCCCTTTGGCGCGTTGAGCTCTGCAAGCCAGGCGGCGAATCGCGTTTCAATCATGTCACGGTGATCGCGCCACCAGCCTTCGTCATGCGCCAGCGCGGTGCTGAGGTTTTCCGGCGCTGTTGGCAGGAAGGCGTCGAGGTCGAGACCCGCCGTCAAGTGCCGCTTGGTCAGCGCCAGCGCCGACGTCCTCGTTGGTCCATAAGGAAATCGCTGAGCAATAGCAGCGAGCTGCTGCGGCTCCGTCGCGAACCGCAAGAACTCGCGCGCGAGTTCTTGACGCGTGCTTTTCGCCGGGATTGCCCAATAGGTCATGGAGTAGATCTGCCCGTCCCAGATGATGTCGAGAGGCAAGCCTCGCGCCACCGCGAAGAACGCGCGGCCACTGAATGTCTGCGCAATCGCGGCATCGCCCGAAGCGAGTGCCTGAATGGCCGCTTTGCTCGAATCGACCCAGTGTATCTCTTTCCCAATCTGTGCAAGCTTCGCCAAAGCACGCTTTTGGCCCTCGGCGGTTGCAAGCAGCCCGTAGACTTCCCCCGCCAGTGCGCCGTCCGCCATCAATGCGGCTTCCATTAGAAACCGGGGGTCCTTGATCAGCGCTCGCTTTCCGGGAAACCGCTTTAAATCGAAGATGTCAGCGAGGGTCTGCGGTCTGCCGTTCTTAAACGCGGTGCGGTCGATCGCCATCACATGCGACCAGGCGAACGCTCCAATCCCGCACGGTTTCAGGCTGCCTGGCAGAAAGTCGGCTCTAGCTGCATCACTGCCTGTTACATCATGGGCGCGCTTTCCGGTGGCGATCTCGAGGAGTTGCCCGGCGCTGCACCCTGTTTCGACTTCGGCAGCGGAGAATTCTGCCGCATCAAGCGAAACATCCGGGGCTCCGCCATCAAGGTCGATCGGTGCCCCATTCGAGCGGATGATCACCTCGACATCGATATCCCGCTCAGTCTTGAAACGCTTTATCACGACTTCTTGCTGCGCGGCACCATAAGCCCCCGACCAGATGGCGACCCTGAGCTTGGCGGGCCCCGGTTCGCTGACGGGCGGTCGCGCCTTCGCCACCGGCGGCGAAGTTTCTGTATCGACACGCTCCGGCTCTTTGGCAGCCGAACCCGTCGTGTCGGCTGTTTCCTCGTCGGCATCTTTAACCAGTCCAGGTTGGGCAGCCTGCTTCTTGGCATTCTCGTTTGTGGCCTGATCCGCGGCGCCCTCGGTAGAGACTTGTTTCTCCGCTGCCGTTGAGTCGGCCTCTGCGTCCTGGGCTGCGTTGACAGCGCTGTTGTCTGGAGCCGGGTCTTGCTCACCGGCTGGGGGCTCTGCCAGCGTTTCGCTCGGCCCTTTTGGCGGATTGGGCTGCGCGGCCAGCTCAACTGCCGGTATTACGATGCAGAGCGCACTTGCGCATAGGAGCACCGGAAGCCATGCCGTTTGATCCTTCTCTCGTTTCGTCGAAGTGGAGTTGGTGCCCATCGAACCGTCAAACGGTGGCAAAGGCTGAATAAAGCTCATTGGATTGTCAAACCCTCACATATGGCGACCGGAACGCCGGTGGTGGCAAATTGTGCTCCACCTAGCAGGCGCGAGCACCTGCTCGCGCGGTATTTTGTAACGTTCCATATCCACAACCTCCACCGCTTATCCGCGGGTCGCAGGCCGAACGGAACGTTTAGGCGGAGTTGGTGAAGTCTCAGGGTAGAGGGGATTTTCGGCTTTGTTGGGGAAGAGGCGACGAAACATGAGGGGCTTGTCCCAGCGCCCATTGATATACAGCACGCTCGGTGTGTCGCCACCTTGTTGTTCGGCGCGTGGAAACAAACTGAGGTCCAAACTGCGGCGGTGAATGTTGAACGACCCGGTGACGGCAACCTCGCTCTGCCCTTGCCGTTCACCACGAAGTCGATCTATCCGCGCAACACCGTTCTCAAAAACCAAGTGGGCGCTCATGCTTTGCAGGCCCATCTGGCCCCCGGCCGCGTCTCCCCAGCCGTTCTTGGGAGCTTCGTCGATGCCGATGCTTTTGACCAGTCGCGGCAAATCCGTTCGCAGCGTGGCGCCGTTGCGCATTTCCACCCCGACCCTGCCACCAAGGCTGCGCATGAAGGTCTCTGGCGTGTACCAGTCGCAGCTCAGATCCATCGTCACGTCGGCTGGCCCGGTAATGACCTGTCGCGGGAACACCAGGTCCGTCAGGTCTTCAAAGCGGACACTCTTGAGCTGGCCACGCACGCCGCACTGCGCGACTGGCCGGCTCGCGTCGACGCTGAGTTGCAGGCTGCCCGCCCCACCGTTCGGCAATTGCATCTCCGCCAAGTCCAACAGAATTCGGCCATCGTGCAGCGTCAGCGCCGCCGCGGTACGACCCAGCGACACCTCGCCTGCGACCGTGCTTCCCGCGGAAACCCTGAGATCGATGTCCAGTTCGCGAAGGATCGGAAGGTCCACCTCGGTCAGAAACTGATGTAACCGTGGCGGCAGCCACTCGGGGGGCTGTTGGACCGTTGAGGCGGTGATGGGCGTCGCTGCATCGCTTCTGGAACGCGCCATCAGCGCACTGAGTTCAAGCCGCTCAAACGCCAGCGTGCCATCGATCAGCGGCCGCTCACCCTCGCAGTTGAACATCAAGGAACCAGCGGCGAAGTTGGCGTCCAATTTGAAGCGGCCGCTGGGAAAGTTGAGGGTCTGACCAGCCCACTCCATCTTGCCATCGGATTGGAACGTCTCAAGGCCGAATTCCGTCGGCCAGGACAAGCCGAGCCATTGCGCAAAAAGCGGCACATCCTTAATCTGCACGTGCGAAGTGTTCGCCAGAAGCCGGCCGCCATTCCCCAGAGCGAACAGACCATCAAATGAGGCTTGCAGCAGGTCCTCGTTGGACAGAGTGCCGCGGATGGGCAGTTGCTGTGCCGCCCGCTCGGCAGCGCTATATCCGATCGTCGTATCGAATTGGAGAGTCCGCCCGAGCAACTCGAAGCTGCCCTTCGCAGTTATCCGATCTCCGGGAACCGGGCGCACGCGTAGCTGGACATCACGAAGTGTGGCTGGGCCCTTTGCTGCGGTAATCGTCAACGTCCCGCTTTCGACGATCAGCGCGCTTAGGTTCATTTTGGCCAGAGCTCGGGCAAGCGGCGCCCGGATTGCTCGCGATTGTGCGTCAGCATCTGTTTTCTTGCCGCCGATGACAATTTCGGCGTCATGCAGCACCAACACGCCTTTTCCTCTTTCCAGCAGTTGCGCGACCTCGCGCGAATTAAGCGGGGCAGCGCCCTGCGGCTGCGCCAGCGAGACTGTGCCCCGCTTGATCAATATGCGGGGCTCACTCAAAATCTGAACGGGGTCGCTGAGAAGATACGAGTCTTGGTCCGCGGCACGAACCGACGACGCCTTAAGGATCGCTTCGGTGGGATCTTCGGCCAAAAAGAAGGGCAAAGTCAGGCAAAATACGACTGCGAATGCAGCGAAAGCCAAGATACGACGATTATGTCGATGGTCTTCTCGCTTCATCATCCTGCCATTAGAATGTCATGCAGTACATGCTGCCAGAGAGCCTGTCACGGCTTGCTAGTCCTCGCAACCCCACCACAATACGACAGAGCCCTTTATTTATTGGGCATGCCGCAGACTGGCAAATGGCTTGAAAGCAGAAGAAACCGTGAATCGCACCATGAACTCGTTGCAACAATAGATCATCGTCAGCCGAAATCGAGGTCGGCGTTTCACGCAACTGTTGAGAAACTCCAAGTTGCGCCAATCATGCCCCCCGGCGGACTCTCACAGCGGCCGAGTCCTCCATTTGTTACACGCTATGATGCTATGGGGTCACTGCGATCCCTGTGACTTTCTCCCGCCACCACGCGTCATGATGCAGACCAACAATCCAATCGTGACAACAAACACTGTCAGTAATCCACCCAGTGCTGTCAGGACCAGTGGATCAGTGGATCCGTGTTGAAAATGATATCGTACATTTCAGCGTGCACGTGTGCCCACCCCGCTTGCGTTGAAGCGGCGGAATCCTTTGAGGGAGAGTCACACTAATTATTGTCTGATCTAAGCCTATTTGAATTGCGCGGCGTCGACTGAGCTTCTGACGCGGATCAGCTTCCTGGGCGTCCGCTCGCAACGGCCCTATGCAGCAGCAGAACGGGAATGAGGCCCACAGCCACGATGGTCAGGGCCCCTAGCGCTGCCTCCTCGAACTGCTCCAAGGCCGCCAGCCCGTAGATGTGGGTCGCCAGCGTATCGAAGTTGAATGGTCTGAGGAGCAACGTCGCAGGCAGCTCCTTCATCGCGTCCACGAACACCAGAAGCCCGGCAGAGCCGAGTGCTGGCAGCAGCAACGGTAAATGCACCCGCAACAGCGTAGAAAACGCCGTCTCACCGAGGGCTCGCGAGGCCGCATCGAGATTGGGCGAAATCCGCTCCAACCCGGCCTCGATCGTCCCTAGCCCGACCGCCAGAAAGCGAATCGAATACGCGACGACCAGGGCAAAAATGGACCCCGACAAGATGAGGCCTGTCGACACGCCGAACGCTGAACGCATCATGGCATCGATGGTGTTGTCGAATCCGGCAAGCGGTATCAGCAGCCCGAGCGCCAGCACCGTGCCTGGAACGGCATAGCCCAGACCCGCAATGCGCACCGCCGGCCGCGTGACTCCGTTGGCCGCCACACGCTTTGCATAGCCGAGCGTCAAGGCCAGCCAGACGGCGACAACAGCGGCGATTGCAGCAAGGAAGAAGCTGTTGTACGCCGCTTC
Source organism: Filomicrobium sp. (assembly GCA_030607105.1). Taxonomy (GTDB): domain Bacteria; phylum Pseudomonadota; class Alphaproteobacteria; order Rhizobiales; family Hyphomicrobiaceae; genus Filomicrobium. Next base: position 2,863 of record JAUWFF010000034.1, on the reverse strand, counting down.
AAAGAATGCTTCGCTGGCGGCATTCTCGGAAGCCGTCCATGCCAAGTGGAGCAGCACCAGAATCGGCACCAGGAACCCCGCCATGAAGGGCGCCGCACAGAAGCCCGCGGCGGCATAGCCTTTCCATCCGGTAAGGTCGTGGAATGGGATCGATCGATAGCGCCCCGTCGTGTGGTGGGTCTGCGCGGGCCCGCGGGCCATGCGCTCTGCGGCGAACAACAAGACGATAAAGCCAAGCATCACGGTCGCGATTTGCGCCGCGCCGCCCAGGTTCGAACGCTGCATCCACGTGCTGTAGACGCTCGCGGTCAGTGTCTGCACGCCCAGATATTCAACCGCGCCGATGTCATTCAAGCATTCCATCAACACCAGCGCGACGCCAGCGACGAGCGCCGGGCGCGCCAGCGGCAGCGCAACGGCCCAAAAGGCGCCCAGCGGTGTACGCCCTAGGGTTCGGGCGACTTCGAGCGCGCAAATGGATTGCTGCACGAAGCTCGCCCGTGCTGTGAGGTAAACGTAAGGGTAGAGCACCGAGGCCATGACAAACACGGCCCCTCCAATCGAACGGATTTCAGGGAACCAGTAGTCGCGCGCCGAACGGAAGCCGAACAGGTCGCGGACCACCGTCTGCAACGGACCGGCATAATCGAGCAGTTCGACGTACGCATAGGCGATGATGTAGGTCGGCATCGCTAACGGGATGACGAGCAGCCGATCGACGACGGCGCGGGCGGGGAACCGGTACATCGTGACAAGCCAGGCGGTAACCGTGCCGGTTACGATCGTCAGAACGCCGGCACCGCTCATCAGCAATATGGTCTGGCCTACCGACCCTGGAAAGGACCCCAGGGCCAGCAAAAGGGCGACAGCGGAAATCGCCGCAAGTGGCGTCGCCGCCGGCGCGGTTGGTCGCCAAGCGTAGACCGCCAATCCGGCTACTCCGAGAGCTGCGAGCACCATGGCCAGCGCTGGCGGTTGTCCGAACAGCACATTTTCCACCAAGTGCGGCCAGATGTTTTCTTCCGGCGTTAGAGCCAGAGTGATGACCGTCACGATCGGCAGTGCCATCACAAGCATGATCATGGCGACAGCGACGGTCCAAAGCGGGGACGACCGCCGCTTGGCGCGCCACCGGTTGACCCGCTGGCCGAGGCCGGCAAGCTTGCGTGTCGCGTCTCCTAATGAAGGAACGTGGAACCCTGAATGCCAGCTCATTTTTGCGGCAGCGTCTTGGCATAGGCGAGCACGGCGGCCGCATCTTCAATCGCAAATGCTCTGAGGTTGATCATCGCGGCTCCGGGGTGCGAGTTGCGGATTTTATGCAGCACTTCGTCGGGTGCGGCATTGGCCTCTGTGCCGACATAAGCAGGCTTCTTTGTCGAACCCCAGTTCAACAGTTTGCCTTGGAAGCCGTGGCAGGCGGCGCAGACCGACTGGAATATGGCCTTGCCTCGCTCCTTGTCACCTTTGACGGCGCCGGTCTCGGGGGCGACGAAACGAGCCGTGTCATCCTGACCGCGGCTGACGAATGCGGCAATGCGCGCAAGTTCGTCATCTTTGATCATTTCGGCGGAATAGCCATGCGGAGCGTCGCGTAGCAACTTTGCGATCAGAGCAGGATCGCGGCCTTTGGCGCCATTAATGCCTTTGATACCGGTATAGTGGCTGCCGCTACCGTATCTCCCATCCCGGCCGCGGTAGTCCCAGCCGTGACACTCCTTGCAGCGCCAGGTTGCCGAGCCGCTCTTGTTGCCGTCTGCTGGGTAGGCTGGGTGCGTTTCCTTCGGCTCGTCCCTGTCTAATGCGTCCCACCATCGGTCGTAGATTCGGCCTCCCGCGGACAGCAGCCAGGCTTCCGCCGGTTCGTCCGGAGTTCCAAAGACAAACTGCGCTTCTTCGGACTGCGCCGATGGACTGCCAATCACCAGCACCACAAGGCAAGCCAGCAACGCTGAGAAGATTCCTGCGAACCCAACCAGTTTTCTTGTCAAATTCGATCTCCAACAGTCGGTGAAGTGTTTTGGTTTTTGCTTGCCGAGGCTTCTTGCACGCTAGAACACGGGATGAAAGTTGAGCGAGTTATGCCACCGACCGCTTTTGTGCAATCTAACAGGAGTGGGTTGGCTCGCGAACTGACCAAATATCACACCAGCACGACCCGTTCCTTGGGAAATACAATCGAGGCCGCCGTGCCCTGCTGCGGTACGCTCCTGATTTCGAGCCGCGCCCCGTTGGCTGCTGCTAGCGTGTTGACCAGCGGCAGGCCGAGCCCGAGCCCGCCGCGGTCGCGTTGCTGTCCCTCGGGAAGCAGGCCCTTGAGCGCCTGCGAAATCTCGGCATCCGTCATGCCCCGACCGGTATCACGGACTTCAAAGGTGAGCGGCCCGTCCAGTGCGTACGAGGTGGTTGCCACAACCTGTCCGCCCCTGGCGGTAAATTTGAGAGCGTTTGTGATCAGGTTGATCAAGATCTGCTTCAGCGAGGAGGCGTCGGCAATGACCTTGGGCAGGGATTGACTTGGCAGCACCAGCTTCAGGCGGACGCCAGAAGATTCCGCCAGTGGCAACATCGTTGAGACCGTGGCGTGAAGGAGTTCTACTGGATCAATCTCCGTGAAGTCCATCGACGGAGGCCCGGCCTCGCGCGACCGCTGGGCCATCATGCGGTCGATGATCGCCAGCATCAGCTTTGCGCTGTCATGAATATCCGCGGCGTAGCGCCGGTATCTTTCATCGCCAATCGGCCCGAGCTGCTCATCCCGCATGACTTCGGAGGCCGCGACGATAGCCGAGATAGGCGTCTTCAGCTCATGCGCCATCTTCTGGATGTAGGAGCGCTTGGCGGGGACGCGCGCAGCGGCCGC
>JAUWFF010000189.1 GCA_030607105.1 Filomicrobium sp. | reverse complement strand
AGGATGTAGAACTGGTCAGGGTCGAGGATCAGCCGCGCATCACCACTCAAATGAATGGGCTCCCAGTAATCGAGGATGGCGCACGCCCCCGGCTTGTCGACATCTACAACGCCGGAGTGCCTCTTGGCCCGGTATCCGATTGGCCCATTGCCGGCGGCATCGAGATCAACCGACAGCGCCAGACCACCGTCGATATCCGCGCTCACCGCGCTCACCAGTTTCTGCTGCTTGTGCAACTTTGAGAGCGCGGCATCGGATAGCTGCGGCTGTCCGCTCCGAAACCGGATCTGCGAAAGCCTCGAACCCGAACGCACGACGATCGGAAACGTCTGCGGGCAAATTTCCGCGTAAAGCGGACCCGTGTAACCATTCGGGATCAGGTCGAACGCTGTCACCCCGTCCGCTATGACACGGGTAAACACATCAAGCCGCCCGGTCGAGCTCTTCGGGTTGGCCGAGGCCGAAACGCCGGGCGTCAGTGACAGGGCTTCCTGCAGTGGCACGACGTAGACGCAGCCCGTTTCGAGCACGGCGCTGTCCCTGAGATCAATCGTGTGCAGGCGGACGTCGGCGAGCCGCTCGGTGACGCTGATTCCCGGTCCGGGCAGAAAACTCGCCCGTACCCTGTAGGCGAAGTCGCCAAGCCTGAGATCGAGACTTGCCGGCTGCAGCTGATTATCCTGCAACGGTTGGTCGAGCAGGATCGCGCTGGCCTCTATCAGCGCCTCGATCCCCTGCGCCGGAAATACGCCTTCACCGCTGTTGCGCTCCTGGTGCGCTTGGTCCTGCAAATTCGCGCCCTTTTCTTACTATTCAACTTCAAGCTAACACGCTCTAGACCAACCACATCTTGACGCCAAGGCCGAATTGCTTGTAGTCCCCTTGCTGTTAAAACGTGGTGATTTGGCTGGCCGGCTTGCAGCCACGCAAAACAATTCGCTAAAAGGCCGCGCGCTCCACTCCTCGATCGCGTTCGTGGGGCCCGGCTTATGTTCTGCCGGCCCCATGGCTGCCGCTGTGCGCCAGCAGACGACGAAAGGACCGCGCATGCCCGCGAAACCCGAGCTTACAGCTGATCCGACAGCCCAATTGGCGCCAGCAACACGCCTGGTCCATGGCGGCACGCTTCGTTCCGAGTTCGGCGAGACGTCGGAAGCGCTCTATCTGACGCAGGGCTACGTTTATGATAGCGCCGAACAAGCCGAGGCCCGCTTTAAGAACGAGGAGCCGGGCTACCAGTATTCACGGTTCGCCAACCCGACCGTTTCGATGTTCGAAGAGCGAGTGCGCCTGCTTGAGGGTGCTGAAGCTTGCCGCGCCACCGCCACCGGCATGGCGGCCGTTACGGCGGCGCTGATGTCCTACCTGAGCGCGGGCGACCACGTCGTCGCCGCCCGCGCGCTGTTTGGCTCATGCCGTTATGTTGTCGAAGACCTAGCTCCCCGGTTTGGCGTCGCGGCAACCCTGATCGATGGCACCGACATTAAGGCCTGGAAGGCGGCGGTGCAGCCCAACACCAAGGCGTTTTTCTTTGAGACCCCCGCCAATCCGACCCTTGATCTCGTCGATATCGCAGCCGTTAGCGAAATCGCCAAACAGACTGGTGCCCTCGTTTTTGTCGATAACGTCTTTGCCACGCCGATGCTGCAGCGGCCGCTCGAGCTTGGTGCCGACGTTGTGATTTATTCGGCCACCAAGCACATTGACGGTCAGGGGCGATGTCTTGGCGGCGCTGTGCTCTGCACGCAGAAATTCGTCGACGACTATTTGTCGGTATTCATCCGCCAGACCGGGCCGTCGATGAGCCCCTTCAACGCCTGGGTGCTGCTGAAAGGGCTGGAAACTCTGCCCATCCGCGTCAAGGCCCAGTGCGACAACGCCCGCCGCATTGCTGATCATCTAGGCCAGTATCCCGCCGTAACCCGTGTTCTCTTTCCAGGCCTGGATGACCATCCCCAGGCCGAGATTGCGCGTCGCCAGATGACCGGCTGCGGCCAGATCGTGACGTTCGTATTGAAGGGCGGCAAGGAAGAGGCCTTCAGGTTCCTGAACGCGCTTAGAATTGTGAGGATCTCGAACAATCTGGGGGACGCCAAGAGCCTTGTCACTCATCCGGCCACAACCACCCACCAGCGTCTGAAGCCTGAGGCCCGCGCCGAGCTTGGGATCAGTGATGGAATGGTGCGCCTGTCCGTTGGCCTGGAGGATGCCGACGACCTCCTCCGCGATCTGGATCAGGCAATCTCGGCAGTTTGCTAGAATGGTGGGGCCGTTGCAGCGCTTTCCTCGAAAACAAACACACTTTACTGTGCATGAAGGCTGTGACGCAACGATCCGTTTGTCTCGCGACAATATAGCTTATCCAACGACCAGTCAGTCGAACCGCAATGATGTATGAATCTTTCACCAACGGTATCCGCGTTCGCGTCGAGCCCGAGTACCTTGAAGACCAGTCGTCCCCTGACGAGGGATACTTCTTCTGGTCTTATACGGTGGAAATATCCAACGACACTGAGATTGCCGTCGAGCTGCGGTCGCGATTGTGGCAGATCACCGATGCTCAGGGCTGCCGCGAGGAAGTTCGAGGTCCCGGTGTTGTCGGGCAGACGCCGCGCATCGAACCTGGTGAGACATTCACGTATACGTCTGGTTGCCCGCTGCGCACGCCTTCGGGCATCATGGTCGGCAGCTATCAGATGGTCGATTCCGATGGCCAGATGTTCGACGTTGCGATCCCGGCATTCTCGCTCGATAGCCCCTTTTCAGTCCCAACAGTCAACTGAACTCCTTAGCAACGGCCGGACCTGATTGTGAGCCAGGACGCTTCAAACAGAGCATTTATCGAGCTACTTGATCGCCTTGTTGCTTTCGACACGACAAGCCACAAGACGAATGTTCCACTGATTGGATTTGTCGCCGACTACCTGGCGGGTCACGGCGTCGAAGTTCAGATGATCCCGAACGAAGCGGGCGACAAGATCAATCTTTGCGCCACGATCGGCCCGAAAGAAGCCGCTGGTGGCATTGGCCTATCAGGGCATACCGATGTCGTGCCAGTTGTCGGCCAGGTTTGGCAGACCGATCCGTTTCGATTGACTGCTCTAGATGGGCGCCTCTACGGGCGTGGCACGACCGACATGAAGGGCTATCTGGCATGCGTGCTTGCGTCAGTGCCAATGTTTCGCGCCCGAAGGCTGTCCCGGCCGGTCCATATCTTTTTCTCCTATGATGAAGAGATCGGTTGCGTCGGGGTCCGCACCATGATCGACCAGCTCGGCAAGCAACTGCCGATGCCCGACATCGTCGTCGTTGGCGAGCCTACGGGTATGCGCGTCGTCGACGCGCACAAGGGTCCGGCCCGCTGGATTTTGGATGTGACCGGACGCGCCGCGCATTCGAGCATGGCGCATCTTGGCGTCAATGCCATCTTCGCCGCCAGCGAACTGATTGGCGAGCTGCGTCGCATCGAAGACGATCTTCGCCAAACAAGCCGAGATGCTCGTTTCGATCCGCCCTATTCCACGCTCCAGGTCACAACCATAGAAGGCGGCGCGGCCAACAACATCATACCGAGGTCCTGTCGCTTGGGTTTGAAGTCCGCGCACTGCCTGGTTTCGACATCACGGCGGTCTCTCGACGCGTGCAGGACTATGTGGACAGCAACTGCTTGCCGCCGATGCGTGCTGTAGCCGAAGAGGCGGCGATTGACATCGAACTAGTCAATTGGGTGCCACCGTTTGCAGCCTCGACCGGATCAGCGGCGGTAGCGCTCGCGCTGCGCCTGGCCGGCGACAACCATACCGAAGCCGTTTCCTACACCACCGAGGCCGGTCTGTTTCAGTCCGAAGGCGCCTCATCCGTTGTTTGCGGCCCAGGCCACATCGCCCAGGCCCACACTGCCGACGAGTGGATCGCCGAAGATGAGCTTCATCGCTGCATGGCTTTCCTCGATCGCCTGGCCGACTGGGCGATATGAATCTTTCCTATGATTGCGCTGGGTCATGGGCGCGCCCCCCCAAAACGCTCCAGACTTTACGTTTAGGCCGCGATCCAGTGCTGGCAGATCTGAACTGGTATGTGGTATGCCAAGAGCACGGCATCCGCTTCCGAAGGCTGCCTCGGACGTCATTCCAACCAGAGAAGTTCAAGGGCGCATGCCGCCAACGTCTATAAACCGGCGGCAACGGCGGACACAGTGGAGGAAACAAGAAGATGGCAATTAAAGATCTTCTCGTTGCCTATGACGGCAACGAGGCTTCTGAAAGAGCATTGGAATT
>JAUWFF010000204.1 GCA_030607105.1 Filomicrobium sp. | reverse complement strand
CCCCAACGGGATCCTGATCTATCTGCCTTCGCATGAGGGCCGAGGAATTGGTCTCGTCAACAAAATCCGAGCCTACGCGTTGCAGGACGAGGGGCTTGATACGGTCGACGCGAACGTCGAAATTGGCGCCCCGATTGATGCGCGCGATTATACGCTCGCGGCGGATATCTTGTTTGACCTGGGCTTCCCTGAGATCAAGCTGTTGACCAACAACCCTGCCAAAATCGAAGCGCTGCGAACCCACGGTATTTCTGTCAGTGAACAAGTGCCCGTGGTAACGACGCCGTGCGCGCACAACAAGCGCTATCTTGAGACGAAGCGCCAGCGCATGGCCCACAAGCTTTGATGGTCATCGCCTAACGCATGTTGAGAAGACACCAAGACGAAAGGCCGCATGATCATCGATCAGCGGCCTTTGTTGCTTTTCTGCGAGTCGTCAGTGGCGGGGACCGAGAACCCGCCCTCACGGACCATTCGGGCAAAGAGCCCCTCGCCGACTGTGAGTTCTGAGAACCGGCCGCGCTCAAGAATGCGGCCTTTCTCAAGCACCAAAATCATGTCGGCATCGGTCACCGTCGATAGCCGGTGGGCGATCACAAAGGTCGTTCGGCCGGTTCGAAGCTCGTCAAGTGCCCGTTTGATTCGAGCTTCTGTTTCGGCATCCAGCGCACTGGTCGCTTCATCGAGGATCAAGATTGGCGCGTTCTTCAGAATTGCACGTGCAATAGCCAGGCGTTGGCGTTCCCCACCTGAGAGGGAGGCCCCTCGTTCGCCGATGACAAAATCATAGCTGCCCGGCTTCTCCATGATGAATTCATGTGCCTCGGCGAGCCTGGCGGCACGCACGACCTCCTGATGCGAGGCCCCTGGACATCCGACACGGATGTTTTCGGCTACCGTCCGGTTGAACAGCCCGGCGTCCTGAAAAACAACGGCTATGGCCTGGCGCAGCGAGGTGAGCGTGATTTCTGAAATATCCTGCCCATCGACCCTAATCGTGCCTTGGTCGGGTGCCTGCAAGCGCTGCAATAGCGCCAGGGTGGTTGTCTTGCCCGAACCGGTCGGCCCGACGATGGCGACCGTCTGCCCGGCTTCTACCGAGAAGTCCAGATCGAAGACACCCTGGCCGCTGCCTGCAAAGCTGAAAGATACGTCGTCGTAGGTCACCTGGCCTTGTGGCCGTGACAGGGGCTTCGCATGCGCGGCGTCAACGATCGCGGCGCGCTCATCGATGAGGGCGAAGTAGTTGTCGAGGGCGGGGGCAGCCTGTTGCACGCGAACGATGAAAGCGGACAGCTGGTCGAGCTTGCCGATAAGAAGATTCGCCAGTGCGACAAATGAAACGATCTCACCAATTGAAACCTCGCCTCGGGCTGCCAATAGGGACCCCACCGCGAAAATGGCGACCATGGCCACAGTCGCTGCCGCCCGTTGCAGGACGGTGAGAACTCCCCACCATGTTAATACGGGGTACTGGGCGGAAAGCAGTTCACCGGTCATGCCGCGAAGTGCCTCGGCTTCGGCGGCAAGACGTGTGTAGCTTTGCACGACCGTAACATTGCCGATGACGTCACCGACCCGGCCGCTCACTCCGTAGCGGTACTCTTCGACCTTCATCTGGCCGGTATGCGTCTTGGAGACGACGAAAAGATTGAGGGCTGTGTAGCAAACCGCCAGCAGTGCCAGAATCGAGGCCATGCGCCAATCGAGCCAAATCGCGACCGGGACCAGAAGGACGATGGCAACGACGGCCGTCAATTGCTCACGCAGCGCGCTCAACCAGAGCCAGAACAGCTCATCGGTCCCGCGCAAAACGGCGGCCACGACTGCGCCGGAGCCGCGGCTCGCATGATAGCTAAGCGGCAGTGTTATGGCCTGTTCGAAGGCGTCGGCCAGCGCCGCCAGCCTGCTTCGGTGTGCCAGGCGGTCTGCGAATACCGCGACCACAACACTGGCGAGAATGCCGAAGAGACCTAGCATCGCCCAGGCGAGGATAAGCGGCGCCGAAGGCTCTCCGCGCGCAACAGAATCGACGACCCAGCCAAAGAGCACCGGTTCTGCTAGCTGGACTCCGGCTATTGCAATGCTTGCCACGGCAAGTGCTGAGGCAAGTGTCCACTCGCTCGCCAACATCTTCAGTGCGCGCAGGTAGGTCTTGGCGAGTTGTAGAGGACGCTTGAGGTTTGCGGTCAAAGAGAAAGGACCTGTTGCGGCAATAGAGCGGTTGGGTGTATGCGGCGATTGCTGCCAACCGGCAACCCCTTATTACTGCTTTGGCTTTCTGACATGAAGATGTTGGATGCTTCTGCAAAGGTGTTGGTTATGAAGGTAGACTGCAGAGGTTGACTTGATCGCGGCCACTGCCCCTGCAATAGGGTTCCCATTTGAACTGATCGGAATTGAGAAGGACCCCTTGGTCGCAATTTCAGGAGCCATCCCCATGATGCCCAAGCCGCACGCCAACCTGAAGCCAAACACGGCCGATTTTGAGCGTCTGTCACTCGTTAAGCCGACGGGCTTTCGTGAATACGACGCGCGTTGGCTCTTTCCTGATGAAATTAATTTGATGGGTTTGAACGCCGTCGGCATGGGGCTCGCAAAGCTCTTTGAGAACCGAGGGGTGAAAAAGCGCATCGTTGTTGGTCACGACTATCGTTCGTACTCCGCGCAGGTGAAGCAGGCCTTGATGATGGGGCTGCTGTCGGGTGGTTGTGAGGTCCACGACATCGGATTGGCGTTGTCACCGATGGCCTATTACGCGCAGTTCGCTCTGGATGTCGAGGGCGTTGCGATGGTCACCGCCAGCCATAACGACAATGGCTGGACCGGTATCAAGATGGGGCTTACGCGACCATTGACTCTTGGTCCGGACGAAATGAGCGAGCTGAAACAGATCGTGCTGGAGGGCCACTTCGAGGCTCCCGGCGGTGGCCGCTATATCTTCGTGCGTGATATGGCGGAACGCTACACCGCGATGCTGTGCGACCGGCCGAAGCTCACACGAAAGCTCAAGGTCGTTGCAGCATGCGGCAATGGCACCGCCGGCGCCTTTGCGCCGCAGGTCCTGGAAGCTGTTGGCTGTGAAGTGATCCCGCTTGACGCGGAGCTCGATTATTCCTTCCCGCGCTACAACCCAAATCCAGAAGACCTGAAGATGCTGCACGCCATCGCCGATGCGGTGAAGGCGCACGGTGCCGACGTCGGCCTTGGCTTTGATGGCGATGGCGACCGCTGTGGGGTGGTTGATAACACCGGTGACGAGATCTTCGCCGACAAGGTCGGGGTTATGCTAGCTCGTGATATCTCCGTGCTCCATAGGGATGCGAAGTTCGTTGTCGATGTGAAATCGACGGGCCTGTTCACCACCGATCCGGTGCTTGTCGAAAACGGCGCATCAACGACTTACTGGAAGACCGGGCACTCCTATATAAAACGCTTTTCGCACGAGACGGGCGCGCTGGTTGGCTTTGAGAAGTCGGGTCACTTCTTCTTCAATCCACCACTCGGACGCGGCTATGACGACGGACTTGTGGCGGCGCTTGCCATCTGCGACATGCTCGACCGCAATCCCAGCAAGTCGATGGCTGACCTCAAGGAGGCGCTGCCGAAAACGTGGCAGTCGCCGACAATGTCGCCAAAGTGCGCGGATGAAGTGAAGTATGGCGTCGTCGATCGGATTATCGAAAACTACAGGAAAAGGGCCGGAGACGGCGAGCAAATCGCAGGGCAGGCCGTTCGGGAACTCATCACGGTCAACGGCATTCGCGTCGTTCTGGAAGACGGCACGTGGGGACTTGTCCGAGCTTCATCAAACAAACCGGAGCTTGTTATTGTGGTCGAGAGCCCGACGTCAGAAGAAAACATGCGCGCCATCTTCGCCGACATTGACCACCTACTGTCCCAGCAGCCGGAAGTGGGGGAATTTAATCAGAAAATTTAGAGGGTGCGCGTTCCTGAACATTGGCGCTTCCGTTCAGGCAGTCTAGTCCCAGGTAGCCGTTAATAAGTGTCCCTTTCAAAGGGCGCGACATCGTCGGCTTTCAATTTGAACGCTCGCACAAAACTTAGTGGGATGGCGACTTCTATCTGGACGGCGATACATTGCATTACCTTCCAAGAAATATTGGGCAAGCAAGTCCCGACAGTGCCGGGCC
>JAUWFF010000002.1 GCA_030607105.1 Filomicrobium sp. | reverse complement strand
CGACGCCGCAAATTTTGCTCGGGAACCGCTTCTTGGTGCACGTTCGCTCGCCTTTTTTGCGCAGAGGGGTCAATGTGTGAGGCCCGTATCGGAGAAATTCCAATTAGGCTTGGAGCTGGGCCTGCTCGGGTTTGACCACTTGATGATGATCTTCAAAACTGGTCGCTCGCAGAACCAATGGCACTGGTTTGGATCGAGGCGGGCCGAATTTTTCTCACCGGGATCACCGATCCCGCGCTTCACGTCGTCGGTATCGACGGCCGGAAAACGCTGGCGCTGCTAAATATTCTGCACTTCGGCCAGATCGAAGGTCTCGAACAGTCAGGCCTCATCGGGCCTTAACTAAGCCCCCCCCCCAAAAAAAAGCACCGGGTGCGAGCCCCGGTGCCGTTTTTTTGCTTTCGCGCGGGTCCGGTCTAGGCTCACGCAGCCTGTGTGGATTCACTATCTGCCTCGCTGGCTTCTTCATCAGCAGCCCGGCGGTTACGCGCGCTCTTTGAAAGCACGTCTGTGATCCGCTGAACGGCACCGCGCTCGTCTAGTTTGTAGACCGCCGCAACTTCCCGCGACATGCGGTCAAGAGCATCTTCATAGAGCTGACGCTCTGAATCAGACTGCTCCGGCTGAGCTTCGGAACGATAGAGGTCACGCACCACTTCGGCGATCGCAATAAGGTCGCCGGAGTTGATCTTAGCAACGTATTCCTGAGCCCGCCGGCTCCACATCGTCCGCTTGACACGCGCACGGCCCTTGAGCACATCGAGCGCCTTGTCGACGATGTTGCCTTCGGCGAGCTTGCGAAGGCCCACTGATTCCAGTTTGCCGGTCGGCACGCGCAACGTCAGCTTCTCTTTCTCAAAGTTGATGACGAAAAGCTCAAGCGACATGCCGGCGATTTCCTGCTCCTCAATGCCAATGATGCGACCGACGCCATGCGCCGGGTAGACAACTTGCTCATTGGTCTTGAAGCCATGGCGCTGACTGACCGACTTCTTCTGCTGCATGACATCATTCTTTGCCGCGGCATTTTCGGCGATGCCTTTTGTCGTCTTCACCGGCTTTACCGGCGAGCTGATCTTGCGAGCGGCCGCTTCCGCGATAGATGCAGCGACGGCCCGCGCCGTCGCACCGCTTGCAACGACGGCATTCGCCGTCGGCGGGGGAGCGATGATCTCACGCTGCGCCTTCGCGGCAATACCCCGCTTGACCGCCTTCGCCGATGTGGCGGCCACAGCTGCCTTTGCAGTTTTCTTCGGCGCCTTGACAGCTGCGGCCTTCTTGGGCGCCGAGCTGGCCGTTGGCTTTGCAGCCGCCTTTTTGGTGCGAGCCGGATTGGCTGCAGCCAAAGCGCTTGTGGATTTCTGTGAAGCGATCGTGGTTTTCGCGCTCTTGGTGGAAGTTGGCTTCTTTGCTTTCGCGCTCTTCTGTGCACTAGTGGCTGCGGTCTTGCGTGCCTCGCCAGCAGCCTTGGCTTTAGATGGGGTGAACGTTTTCGAGGAGGCACTACGTGACGACGCTGCACTCCGGCCTGCAGTCTTGGTCTTTGCCGGCGAGGCCGCGGAGTTCGACGAAGTCGCCACACGTGACTTGCTCTTCGTCGTTGCCTTGGCTTTTGCGGAGGTAGTTTTCTTCTGAACCATAAAGTCTCACCTCTTCCAACGCATACTAACTGGCCAACAAACAGCGCCGTACCAGCTCACGGGCAATAACATTTTGCACCCGCGAAAAACTCCGCTTCACGGAGGATCCGTGAGCGGGAATCGAGATATGCGCCCGAGCGAATCCTCATCAGGACCGCAAAGGTCGCATCCATGTTAACTATGGCTCATGCTGTCCGCGATTGTACCCTCGGGCGGTGCGCGATCATGCGCTTGTTCCGTTCCTGTCTTCACGAGACGGTCGGACCCCCTTCGTTCACCAAGGTTCTCTAAGTGTTCAGCTACGCCACTCTCTTAAATGATAACACAATATTCACAGAAATTGAAGCGCCCATTCAGATGCCCCAACAGCATAGTTACGAATTAATATTGGGCCAGAAACAACGGGGCGACAACTGCCTGGGCCATGAAGTTCCCAAGTATAAACCGGGCAACTCAGTCACCGTCGCCCGGCGTATCAGAGAAGTACTTGTCGAATTTTCCGGCTTCTTCGCGGTAGTTGTCCGCATCTTTTGGTGAAGCCTTCTTCTGTGTAATATTCGGCCACTTCTCTGCGTATTCGCGATTGACCTCGAGCCATTTATCTATGTCTGGCTCCGTATCCGGTTTAATCGCGTCAACGGGGCACTCTGGCTCGCAGACGCCGCAATCAATGCACTCGTCCGGATGGATGACCAGCATGTTCTCGCCCTCGTAGAAGCAGTCCACGGGGCAAACCTCCACGCAGTCTGTGAACTTACATTTGATGCAGTTTTCGTTGACGATATAGGTCATCCGTTCTTTCGATCTCCGGTTTTCAGACGCTCGTCAGCCGTGGGTGGTCCCATTCGGCCGCCATCACCGTTCTGTTGATCTAGCGCCATATCTGCCCAGAACAAGAGTGACAAGCAACTTGCTGACATTGACTTTCGTTATTCACGCCTTCGACCACTGCTGGCTATCGACTACCTTGCCCCTTTAGTTGTACCAAGTTTCGACGTTCCTTCTTGCTGGGCCGGCCGGCCGGTGGGTACTTCGAGGTTTGTCTCGCTCCGGTTGCAGCCACACCATCGCTCGCACCTCGCTGCGCCGCCGTACTGCGCAGTTCGTTCGCCGGCGTCAAGTCCTCGTATAAGCCCTGCGCTTCTGTAGCTGGGCCGCGACGATTGCCTGCCTGCAGAACTTTGAGAACACGCACATTGCGTTGAACCGACGCCGTAATGACATCGCCAGGCTTGATGGTGTGGCTGGGCTTCTGCGTTCGGACACGGTTGACCCGTATCCGCCCGCGCTCAACAAGAGCCGCCGCTAGCGTCCGTGTCTTCGTGACCCGTGCGTACCACAACCACTTGTCGAGCCGTTGCGTTTGATCTGCCGCAACCCGGCCGGAAGGCTGCTCAGATGGCATGTCCCGGTCGGCCAACACCTACCTCCAGTCGCTCAGAATTAACCTTCATTCTCGCCTTGCTGCTCAAGCGCATCCTTCAGGACTCGTAACGCCGCAAACGGTGAATCTGGGTCAACTGCGGAACTCTTTTTCGGCCCGGAGGAATGAAACTCGGGACGGCGTCGACGCCTGCCACCGGCGTCTTTCTTGCCCTGCCGATTGTGTTGCGATCCCCTGTCTTTTTCACCATCCGCCCGCTGCCTTTTGGGGCCTGCGTTCTGCCGCCTTTCCTGCTGACTGGACCGCCGCGAACTGGACGCACCATCATTCTGACCCGAGGACGGATCAGCAACGGTTCGTGCGGCCGGGCCCTCCCGTTGCGATTGCCCCTGGGCGGCCTGACCAGCCTGGGAGAACCTGCGGCCACGACCGCGGCGGGGAGCCCGATCCCCATCACCACGATGCCTGCGAGGCCGCCAGATTTCGATGTAGTCGATGGTGTTTTGTGAACCCGCATCCGCATCAGCCATAGCCGCGGGTTCGGCAGATGGAGTCATCCTCTCGCCGTCACCGGGCTCCACAGATGGTGGCAGCGCACCATCCACTGCAGCCAACGTGGCCTGCTCGCCGGACTCCGAAGGCTGCGATTCTAAAGCCGGCGCGGTTTCTGCCGGGCCAGAAGCACAAACCTCATGGCCTGGCGCTGCCGCCCCCGCCTCATCCTTGGCTACGTCCGCGCATCCAACCACGGGCGCCTCTATGGCAACCGCGATATCTTCACTGGAGGGCGCTCCGCCAACGACCGCTTCCGTCGGCGTCGACATCCGTGCCGCGGCCTCTTCCGCACCGGTTTCCGAAGACTTGTCTTTTTCTGCGATAGCTGGATCGGCTTGTACAGCGTCGGCTGGCGACGGCTCGGCGGCTGCAGCCTTCGGCGCCGGTTTCCTCTCCAATCGGAAGCCCAAAGCCTTCAGCACATTGCCTAGTTCCGCAGGCGAGCATCCCAGGATCGACATCATGTCCGGTGTGACCGTGAAACCGCCATCACCTGTCGCCCCTTTGGGCGGCGCCTTATCGCTGGTGTCTTTGGAGCGCCATGCGACAAGAGGCCGAATGAGATCGGCCAGCCTCTCAAGAATGTCGAGCCGAACGGCCCTTGGACCGCACAAATGGAAACCAAACGCCCGGTAGTACGCTTCCGGTGTTGCTGGATCCGCAGCCACAGAGGTGAGTCCCGCCCGCGGCGGGTCTGGCAATGCATTAAGACTAAGGCCGCTACCTTCGGCATGCTTCAACGCCCACAACGTGGCACAAAGCTCAGCCGCCGCCGGCTTCAAAAGCATAGGCAGGTAGATGTTAAAGGCACCAAACCGCACGCCGTACTTCCGCAACTGCGCACGTGACGGCTGATCCAGTGACTTGATCTCTTGGGCCACGTTCTCCCGCTTCAGGATGCCGAAGTTCTCCTTTAGCCGAAACGCGATCCCGCGCGACAGCCCCGTGACATCCTCGGCCGCCGCCAGCTCCGTCAGCTGCTTTAGCCGCTCGTGGACGATCTCGGCGATCCACTTGTCAAGCCGCGCCTGAACCTTCTCGGTATCCGGCTGAGACAAATGCTCATCGCAAAGTAATGTGATACTAGGCCGCAGGGGATCATCCCCCGCCGTCGTCGTCGCGATCTCCTCATCCTTCCACAGAACCGAGCCGTTACGCGCCAGCTTGAACGCGCCAGCCTTCGCCGCCGCCACGCGCCTCGCCCGCATCGAGAGTTCACGCGTTAAGACCTGCGCGGCAGCATACCGGGCTGCCTTTCCATCGAGACTATCGGAGTGTGTTTCTGGCGAGAACCGGAACCCGACGAGCCGCCCGACATAGTGATCTTCAACGCGCACCGAACCGTCGTCCCCGATCACGGCACTCAGCTCATCCTTGTCGCGCATGCCCTTCATCAACGCACTTGTACGCGTGTCGACGAACCGCTGCGACAGCCGCTCATGCATGGCATCCGACAAGGCATCTTCGATTTCACGCGTGCGCGCCTGCCAGTGATCGGGATCCTTGAGCCAATCCTTCCGGTTCGACACGAACGTCCATGTTCTAATATGCGCAATACGGTTCGCAAGCGTATCGATGTCCCCATCGGTCCGGTCACAAAAGGCGACCTGCTTGGCAAACCAATCCTCGGGAATCCGGCCTTCACCACTCATCAGGAACTTGTAGAGCGTCCCGACCATCTCTGCATGCGAGGCGCTAGAGATTTTTCGATAGTCCGGCACCTGGCAGATATCCCACAGCTTGGTGACCGCGGCCTGCCCCTTCGCCATGTCGGCGATTTCAGGATCGCGTGACATCGCTTCTAGCGCGTCGACGTCATCGGCCGAGCGCGCCCGCGTCAGCCGTAGCATGTTTGGCACCGCCCGCAGGCTGTCTTGCAGGGCGTCGATCGACGCAAAACTAAGGTTTCTATTGCGCCATTGCAGCATCCGCACCGGATCAAACTTGTGCGTCTCGAGACGCTCAATGAGATCGGAATCAAATGGGTCAACCGCACCGGTAACGCCGAAGGTCCCATCATTCATGTGCCGGCCGGCTCGGCCAGCGATTTGACCAAGCTCTCCCGGAATAAGGTTGCGGTGATTTTGTCCGTCGAACTTTCTGACTGCGGCGAATGCCACGTGATCGACATCCAGATTGAGCCCCATCCCGATCGCATCGGTAGCCACCAGGAAGTCGACTTCTCCGGACTGATAAAGCCCCACCTGCGCATTGCGCGTACGCGGACTCAGCGCCCCCAGAACAACGGCCGCACCACCACGCTGTCGCCGGATGAGCTCCGCGATCGAGTAAACCTCATTGGCCGAAAACGCCACGACCGCGGTGCGGGTCGGCAATCGCGTGATCTTTTTCTGACCTGAATACGTCAGCCGCGACAGCCTCGGCCGCGATATAAAGTTCGCCCCCGGGATCAAGTCCTGGACGACATCGCGAATCGTCTGCGCGCCAAGCAGGAAAGTTTCCTGCCGGCCGCGCGCATGCAGCAAACGGTCGGTGAACACATGTCCACGTTCAGGATCGGCGGCCAGCTGAACCTCGTCGATTGCCAGAAAATCCACGTCGATTTCGCGCGGCATGGCCTCAACGGTCGACACCCAGAAACGCGCCTTCTCCGGCTTGATCTTCTCCTCGCCCGTGATAAGGGCGACCTTCTCGAAACCAATCCGGTTACCAATCTTGTCGTAAACCTCTCGCGCCAAAAGGCGCAGCGGCAGACCGATCATTCCGGTCTCGTGACCCAGCATACGCTCAATAGCCAGATGTGACTTGCCAGTATTGGTCGGCCCCAGAACCGCCGTGACGTGCCGAATACGGGTGTCGAGTGCACTACCCATGACAGGGGACCCTCCGGTCCGGAGCCGAAAACAATGCCCAAGAAGTTGGCATAAAGCTGTTTTGAATCCTTGAATTTCGGCGACTGCTCGAAGAGTCATAGGGGAACGGCGCGTCCCCCGCGTCGCGTCAACACGTCACGCTCTTTGGCGTGTTCAAGGTCAAACACTTCGGCAAGTCAACGCCCGATTGCCCCAACGCGCCTATTAGTATCAAGCCCGACGCACACTTTCCACTGTGTCGCATTACGGCTTCGAACGTCGCGAACCCCTCATGGAACACCGTAGCCGGGCGCAAGAGCGCTATCAGCCAAATTTGACCGCTAAACGAATTTTCCCCAGGCAAAAACGGCGGATCGCAGTTTGCGACCTGCCGGCCAGATTGAGCAATTTCGTCCGCATCGCCTGAGATGCCGGCTCAACGCACCCCAAGCAGCGCCAGGCGGCGCCTATGGCGATCCATAATATGGATCTTCTCAGCCAGCAGCACAATGCTCCCGTAGCTGGTCGGAATGCGGATCTCATGCGGAACGGCGAAGTTCGCGCCGGGAACTGGCAACATAGCAATCTCAAGCCCGTCGGACTGAGAAAGCTGCTTGGTCGTTGATGTCATCCGATATCCGCCGAGCGGCTGATAGTGCACCGAACATACCGTCATGGACTTGGCGAGCCCTGATTGGCCGGGAACCTGCGGAGCCGCCTTCTGGCCACGATAGCTCAGCTTCAGATCAAAGCGCTGCTTGCCATCGAAAATTGACAGTTTCTGTGCACAGGGCCTGGTACCCGAGCCCAGCGACAACGCCATAACCGCGGAGAGTGGATCGATCGCACCTTGAAGGTGGTTGGGCTGCAACGGAATTTCGTCGGCAGCTACCGGAATCGGAGGAACGATTGATGCTGATTTGACGCCTTTGCGATCGAAGCCCACCTTGATCGAGCCGCTGCGGCCCGTACCCTTGAAGCTCATCAGATATCTCGAAGGCTTAGGCCTCTTTCGGCCGACCTTCCCGGATGTTCGAGAGATCCCCCGCCACTTAAAGGCGCCCAGCAGTGCCGACAACTCCGCATCGCCGTCCAGCGTATAGCGCTTGCCGTCGACTTTGAAGTCGAACTTGAAGCTGCCGATATTGAAGCCGTTGAAAGTGATGGCGTAGACAGCGCTGACCCTGGCGGGCAATCGTGGCTGCCCGCTCTTTGCTGGGCTGTGGGAAAAACAAAGGGCCGCAATCGACAAGGCTGCGGGCCAGACCATAGCGCGCGGTGTCCGGCCAGCACGAGAGGTCAAATTAGAACGAACGACGCGAGCGCACATGATACAAGGTTCCACAACGCGAGACTTCACAAAGCCTGCTACCCAGACTTTGAGACAACTCTTGGACGGAGGTCACACTAGCGAAGGTTGGTTAACAATCAGCTTAAAGACGTCTAATTTCTGCACACAGGCTCGGCAGAGCGCCGACCGATGGGCCAAAATTTCCACGGTCCCGGCACCGGCCAATCCTGGACCCACGGGACTTGACGGGGCCCGCCACCCTCCGCTAGATAACGCGCTCTGCCCGCTGGACGTGCCGGCGGCCGTATAGATTCAATTCATTAATGCACAGCAAAACCGGCGCGCGCTTCTGCATTCAGACCCCGCTGCGCCAGGAGATTGAACCCATGACCAGGCAATGCGAGCTGACGGGCAAGCTCCCGCTCTCCGGGCAACTGCGCAGCCACGCCGAAAACAAGTCGAAGCGCAAGTTCCGCCCGAACCTGTGCAATGTGACACTCATCAGCGATACGCTCGCACGCAGTTTTCGCCTGCGCGTTTCCGCCCATGCTCTGAAAACGGTCGAGCATCGCGGCGGCCTGGACGCGTTCTTGATGAAGGCTCGCGACGAGGCGCTGTCAGACCGCTGCCTCAAGATCAAACGCGATATCAAGAAAGCAAAGCTGGAAGGCGGCGAAACGCAGGAAGCCTCGGCCCCATTTGCATAACACGCTTACTAGAAACTGAAACGCATAATCTAAGGAACGCGCCAGGCATCCGCCCGGCGCGTTTTTTGTTACTCCACCGCAAACGCCTAGAATTTGCACCCAGCGCCGCCTGCCACTCGCTTCGGTCCCGTCGCAGCGCAACTTCTTCTCTAATGAAGGCGTCGCCGCCGCCTCGGCCGCCGGCCCTGCGGTGGCACGTTCTCTTCGAACAGCTCAACAAGCTTGTCGGTCATTGCGCCGGCAAGCTCTGTGGGATCCGTGATCCTGACTGCCGAACGGTAGTAACGTGTAACATCGTGCTGGATGCCGATCGCGATCAGCTGGACCGGACTGTTTGCCTCGATCTCCTCGATCACCTGACGCAGGTGGTTTTCCATGTATTGGCCGGCATTGGCTGTGGTCGTGGAATCATCGACCGGCTCGCCGTCAGAGATCATCATCAAGATCCGGCGCTGTTCGGGACGTGCCAAAAGCCTACGATGCGCCCAGGCCAGCGCCTCCCCGTCGATATTTTCCTTCAAAATCCCTTCGCGCATCATGAGCGCCAGCGACTTCTTCGCGCGGCGCCACGGAGCATCGGCAGTCTTGTAGATGATGTGTCGCAGATCATTGAGCCGGCCCGGATTCGCCGGTCGCCCCTCGTGGACCCAAAGCTCCTTTGATTGGCCGCCCTTCCAGGCACGTGTCGTGAAACCGAGGATCTCTACCTTGACGCCACAACGTTCCAGCGTTCGTGCCAGAATGTCAGCGCAACAGGCGGCAACCAGGATCGGCCGTCCCCGCATCGACCCCGAATTATCGATCAAAAGAGTCACGACGGTGTCGCGGAACTCGATATCGCATTCCTGTTTAAAACTGAGTGGAGCGGTTGGGTCGGTGACAACGCGCGTCAGTCGCGCCGAATCTAGCGTGCCCTCCTCCAAGTCAAAGTGCCAGGCGCGATTCTGCTGCGCCAGCAACCGCCGCTGTAACCGGTTCGCAAGCCGCGCGACGACGCTCGAAAGACCCCGCAGTTCCTTATCGAGAAAACTATGCAGCCGCTCCAGCTCCTCTGGCGACGCCAGATCCTCCGCGGCGGCTTCCTCATCGAACTTCCGCGAGAACACCTTGTAACCAAACGACTCCGGATCATCGAGGACCGAAGCATTGGATCTCCATGGCTCGGTCGTCTCCACCGCCTCTTCGCCATCGGCGTCATCATCGTCGTCATCATCGGTTGGCGCCGGCTCTAGGCTGTCTTCAAATTCCCCGAGGTCCTGATGCTCGCTGGCATCCTGCGGCTCGGTCTCTTCAGACTTTGGCTCGGCGGACTCGTTATCATCACCAGCTTCGCTTCCCCCTTCTGAAGCGTCCTTTTCCTCGTCCTGTTCGGAACTTTTCGTCTCCTGCGCATCTTGAATGAGGTCCATCGCCCGCAGCATTTCCTGCATCAGACGGCCAAAGCTCTCCTGGTCCTCCACATGATCATCAAGCTGGTCGAACAGGTGGCCCGCGCGTTCCTCAACCCAGCCGCGCCAAGATTGGATCATCCCCTTAGTGGTCTTCGGTGGCGCCGCGCCGGTTAGCTTCTGCCGGACCATCAGCGCCAGGGCATCCGCCAGCGGCGCGTCATCGCGCGATCTGATCACCGCGAACCGGCCATGGGCATAGCTTGCCTCGAGTTTAGCGGTGAGGTTGTTCGCCATTCCCGCCATGCGGCTGGCACCGACCGCTTCGATACGGGCCCGCTCCATGGCTTCAAACGCATCCCGCGCCGGACCATGAGAGGGCGCTAACCGGTGATGCACCTGTTTATCGTGGCACGCCGCTTGCAGCGCCAGCGAATCTGCCGCCCCCCTCAATACGGCGACTTCTCGCTTTGTTGGAGCCCGCGGCGGTTCTGGTAGATTGACCGTCTTTCCGATTAAGACAGCTTGACCCGATTGATATTTGACTTCCACTTCGCCGTCACCGGCGATGGTGCGAATACAAGCGGCAAGCGACCGCTTGAGCGGCTCGGTCGGGCCTTCTTTGCGCTTGTTTAAAGGGCTCATGAGGTTCTTGTCTCTGAGGGCTCTTTGGCAACCGCCGCAATTTCAGCCTCTCCAACCAGCAGCATCTGGCCTTCCCCCAACACATAGGCCTGTCCCGTCTCCCGGTCCCGAAGCTGCCCATTGAACTCGACCACGACGCCTCTGAGCTTCTCGGAGAAATACCGGCCCGTAACGGTCCACTCGAGATCAGTTGAGGCGCCAGCCTTGACAGCGCGCCGCAGGGTAAAATTAAACCCCAGCCCGACCGCCTCACCATTCTTCGAAAACTTGTCGGCCAACACCGATACCAAAACACCTGTGGAATGCGCAGCGGAAGCGATGATCCCGCTAAAGCGGCTCCGCGCGGCGAATTCGGCGTCGTGGTGCAGTGGGTTGGGATCACCAGCCATGTCCGCATACGCGGCGATGTTCTCCGGAGTAAATACGTAACAACGCGATACCACGCGGCCGACCGCAAACGGATCGGCACCAGAATTGCTGTCGCTCATCAAAGCCACGACCAGGTGACCTCCGCTTAGCCCAGCGCTACATTGGCGGAGCTTTCCGGCAAGTCCTCACCAAAGCAACGCTGGTAGAGTTCCGCCACGATCGAACGTTCCAACTCATCACACTTGTTGAGAAACGTCAGCTGGAACGCCAACCCGATATCACCAAATATCTCCGCGTTCTCCGCCCAAGTCATCACGGTGCGAGGGCTCATAACGGTTGAAAGATCACCATTGATGAAAGCCTGCCGGGTAAGATCGGCGACCCGCACCATGTTTGAGACCGCCTCGCGCTTTTTCTCGGTCTTGGCAAACGATTTGACCTTGGACAACACGATCCCAACTTCGTCGTCGTGTGGCAGGTAGTTCAACGTGACAACAATCGACCAGCGGTCCAGCTGTCCCTGGTTAAGCTGCTGCGTCCCGTGGTATAGGCCCGATGTATCCCCAAGCCCGATCGTGTTTGTCGTCGAGAACAGGCGAAACGCCTTGTGTGGCCGGATCACGCGTGATTGGTCGAGCAGCGTTAAACGTCCCGAAACCTCAAGCACACGCTGAATAACAAACATCACATCTGGTCGACCGGCGTCGTATTCATCAAACACGAGCGCCGTATTCGACTGCAAGGCATATGGCAGAATGCCCTCACGGAATTCCGTGACTTGCTTGCCGTCTTTCAAGACGATCGCGTCCTTGCCCACAAGGTCGATACGCGAGACGTGGCTATCGAGGTTAACGCGCAAACACGGCCAGTTAAGCCTCGCAGCGACCTGCTCGATATGCGTCGATTTGCCAGTACCATGAAAGCCCTGCACCATCACGCGACGGTTATGCTTAAAGCCGGCCAGGATCGCCAGCGTCACATCCTTGTTGAACAAATAGTCCGGATCAACGTCGGGGACATGTTCATCGGCCTGCGAGAAAGCAGGCACCTTAAGATCGCTGTCGATCCCGAACAACTGCCGCACCGAGACATCGATGTCCGGCATCCCAGCTTCCGAGGCCATGGGGTCACCCTTGGATTGAAACGTCATGCTTTTAAATTTTTCTCTGATTCCAACAAGGCCCAAAACAACCTGCCCAGAAACAAACCAAAGCACCCAGAACGATGTCTAGGTCCGATCCGATCAAATACTCTCGGATTGCTAAAGCTCAGGCGAGCCCGGCCTGTTTCAGGTAATTATAGGCATGCAGGATTTCGCGCAACTTGTCCTCGGAGCGCCGATCTCCTCCATTTGCGTCAGGATGATGCTCCTTGACCAGCGCCTTGTACCGCGTCTTGATGTCGTCTTTGCTGGCGTCCGGCGCAAGATGCAGCGTTTGAAGCGCCTTGCGCTCCAGTGGCTTAAGCGTGCGTTTCTTTGTCCGCGCTTCTTCGCGCGCCTGCTTGGCGCGCCAGGCAAAGAACCCATGCGGATCACGTGCTTTCCGCACCGCTTCGTCGGCCTTACCACCTGCCTCGGCGCTGGACTTGGCGCCATCTTCCCCATCGCCACCGAGCTTCCAAGTCGGCCGGTGGCCGGTTATCGACTCCTTTAGGAACTTCTCGACCTCGTTGTCCGACATGCCATCGAAATAATTGTAGGAGGCATTGTACTGACGAACATGATCGACGCAGAACCAATAATATTCGCCATCGCGGCCCCGTCCCATGGGAGCGCGGTGCGATCCGGATTTCTCGCAGCCCTTCCACTGGCAAGACAGCGTCTCGGAGGCCTTCTCGACCTTCGGAGCCACCTTGGCGGAACGGCTGCGTTTTCCGGCGACCCGGATCGAGTCGAAATATTTCGATTCGAGTTTCATGAGATGAAGTATGATCTCTCCCATCCAACTGCACAAGCCAGCAAGCGCTCACCTGTGCCAGAACGTTGCGGGCGCGACATAGCTATGCCCAAAGTACGGCGCAACTAAAATCAGCACTTGCCTGACGTCCTCGCCGCGAATGGCCGCCTCCTGCAACAAGAACAGCCTAAGGAGACCAAATCTTGAGCATTGAACAACAAATGCGGGAAAAACTGATCGTCGCACTTGAGCCAACTCGTCTTGACATCATTAACGAAAGCGAACAACACGCCGGTCACCGCAGCTCTCCCGGCACCGGTGAAAGTCATTTCCGCCTTCTGATCGTGTCTCCCGCCTTCGAGGGCAAATCCCGCGTCGAGCGGCACCGTGCGGTCAACGAAATCCTAGCCGAAGAGCTGAATGGCCACATCCATGCTCTGGCGCTAAAAACCTACGCTCCGGGCGAAAAGACACAGTGACCGGCGCCCCGCCGCGCCCGTGAAATCGTTCAATCGTTTTGTTCTGTTGCACTTCTTGCCGCTTCCGTGGGCACGGGCTTGACTCGCAATGCCGCAATCTTGTTGCGGTTCTTGCGCAGAATCTCAAACCTGTACCCGTAAAACGTGAAAACCTGCCCTGGCTCTGGAATGGTTTGCGCTTCGTGTATAACAAGACCGGCGACGGTCGTGGCCTCCTCATCAGGCAGACCCCAATCCATTTGCCGATTTAGATCGCGGATCGGCACCGATCCATCAACATTGACCGTGCCATCGGCTTGCGGGCGGATGGCCATGTCGTGAGCATCGTGCTCATCGACAATCTGCCCGACGATTTCCTCCAGGATGTCTTCGAGGGTGATTAGCCCCTGCACTTCACCGTATTCGTCGACAACCAGCGCCATCTGCGTCTTCCGCTTCAAGAACTGATCGAGCTGCTCCTTGAGGCTTGTCGTATCAGGAATAAACCATGGCTCGTTGCTGAACGTCGCAAGGTCCAGTTTTTTGACTTGCCATTTAACTTCGGCGAGCTGAGCCAGAAGATCCTTCGTGTGCAGCACACCAATGATGTTTTCTGGCTCGTCCTTCCAGATCGGCAGCCTCGAGTGCTTTGACTTCACCGCCTGATCAACAATCTCAGCCGAAGGTTCGTCGGCATCGATGGTCTCCATCTTTGTACGATGGATCATGATGTCGGCCACCTGCAGATCACCCAGGTCAAGAACGCCGCCGAGCATATGCGCATCGTGACGCGCGACCGTTCCCTCCTTCGTTTGCAGTTCGATATGGCCACGAATTTCCCTGTGTGCGGAAAGGATGTTGGCTTCATCGTCACGGGTAGTCGGCGTCAGCGCCAGAATCCCCTTCACGATCGCTTCGACCAGTACTGTCGCCGGCCGCAGAAGCAAGATCAAAACGCTCATGATCGGGGCGACCGCTAAAGACACCCTGTCCGCGAACGCCAATGCATAGGTTTTCGGCAGCACCTCCGCGAAGATCACAACCAAGAGGGTCATGCCGATCGTCGCGTAAGCAACGCCGACCTCACCAAACAGGCCGATCAACATACTTGTTGTCAGCGCTGAAGCCAGAATGTTGACGAGGTTGTTGCCGAGCAGAACCGTGCCAATCAGCCGCTCTGGCGCCGCTAGCATACGGTTCACCGTAGCCGCCTGCCGGTCGCCTTCCTCGGCCATTGCGTGCATGCGCGCCCGCGACGCCGCCGTCAAGGCCGTTTCCGAGCCGGAAAAGAACGCCGACAACCCGAGCAGCAAGACAACGCCGCCGAGGATCAGGAAGAATTCGATGGGCATTTCAAGTCATCCACTTGAGCGGGCAAACTTTGGCAACAAGGCGCGTCGAACCCTCATTGCTCCGCGCTGAAGTCAATCTCACCCCGGATCGCTTTCGCGGCAAGATTTCACAAGCTGTCCTCGGAGCCATTCTAGAAACGTTTTATCACCTTAGTTGAACGGAAACGCGCCAAAGTCTTTCTCGGCTTAGTGAACATAGGCACGCCAAAGGTTTTCATCAGGCTCCTCATCCAAGCACCAGTGCACCCCGGGGGCAGCCCGCAATATAACTTCGCCGACGTAGGCGCCGAAACAGAAAAGCAATCGGTCCCCCTACGCCTCAAACCGGCTGCCTTCCTTGATAACACCATCAGCGACGTGCTGGTCAAAGTAATCATCAACCGCCCTAAGGCCCTCGATCGAATAATCCAGCCAGTGTCCGAGGTTGGGCGCGATCTCGGCAAGCAACGCCGCTTGGTTCTTGAGGGCCTCAACATCATCAGGCTTGATCACGTCGGTCCTCGCGGCACATCTCATCGAGCAAACCGCGCACCTGCTCCATATCAACATCCTGGGTCAGGAACGCCTTCCCGATGCCGCGCACCAAAACGAACGTCATGCGGCCCAGGCGCACCTTCTTGTCTTGGCCCATGAGCCTGACAAGCACGTCGGCTTCGAGCGCCGGACCGGGGATATCGCGTATACGGGTTGGCAGGCCGGCTGCGGCCAGATGATCCGCAACACGCCGCTCCGTGCCTTCTTCGCAAAGGCCAAACCGCTCTGAAAGCTCGAAGGCCAGGACCATGCCGATCGATACGCCCTCGCCATGCAGCAAGCGGTCCGAGTAACCGGTGGCAGCTTCCAGCGCGTGTCCGAACGTGTGCCCAAGATTGAGCAGGCTGCGCAAGCCAGCCTCTCTTTCATCGGCGATGACGATACC
>JAUWFF010000206.1 GCA_030607105.1 Filomicrobium sp. | reverse complement strand
GCCTCCGGTCGGAGCCCATTCCCGCCGGCCTCGACTGAAACCACGACACCACCGGTCTCGGTGAACTTGATCGCGTTGGACAGCAGATTGAGCAGCACCTGACGCACTCTGGCCTCATCGCCGATGACTTCCCGCGGCACATCCGGAGTCACTATCCATGCCAGCTCAAGATTCTTTTCGTGCGCCCGCGGCGCCATCAGCTCTACCGTCGCCTGAACGGCCCCCTCAATGGAAAAGCGCTCCGGCAATAGCGTTAGTTTGCCGGCTTCGATCTTGGAGAAATCGAGGATTTCGTTGATCAGCGACAAAAGATTGCCGGCGGAATCATCGATCGCCTTCACAAAGGTGCGCTGCTCTTCGCTCAGTTTAGTGTTGAGCAGAAGTCCGGCCATCCCCAGGATGCCGTTCATTGGCGTGCGGATCTCGTGGCTCATCGCGGCAAGAAAACGCGACTTGGCGCGGTTGGCGGCCTCAGCTAGCTCACGGGCCTCGTCGAGGCTTCGCTGGTACTCACGTTCTTCGGTAATGTCCCTGCCGACAAGCTCGAATTCATTTCGACCATTCCGGTCTGCAGGAAGCTCGTGAACTTGCCAAGACATCCAGCGTTTGCCCTGCGGAGTCGCGGTCTCACGATCGCCGAGGTCGAGCAGGGGCTGCACAAGTGAATCCTCATAGGAAAGCACCGTCGGTGGCAGCGGGCGGCCAAGAACATCCTCGCGCGCAATTTCGAATAGTCGGCAGAACGCGCGGTTGACGAAGGTCACCCGACGCTCAAGATCAACGCGCAAGATGAGTTGAGACTGTGCGTCGAGCAACTGACCGTAGCGGGTCTCTCTATCCGAAAAGTGCCAGCACAAGTCGCGCGGGTTTTCGGTGCGTCTATCGAGACTTTCGCCTCGCGCCTTGAGGCGGTTCAGGTTGGGCGAAGCGTCCTCCTCCCGCAGATCAAAGGCAGCCGAGCGATAAGCCCAGAACGCAGCGCCCAGGAGAACGGTCCCGAGGACTCCAAGCACTTGCGAGAGTCCAATTGGCCCGGGCAGCACTGCAAACGCCGCCAACAGCAGCACTACGCCCACAGTCAGGCGTGCCGATACTGACGCCATTGAACGGCGGACACTGTCGAATACTGGCTGCAAGGGCCCTCGCTAGAACAACAATTTTTACGGTGATGCTCGACCAGTTCGACCACGCGATACGCTTGCGGATAACTGAGAGTATCGGAGCAGAGCACCGTCCCTTAAATCTCAACAAAGCTTGAAAAAGCATGCCGGCCGTGAAGAATGCCTGAACCAAAGTGGTTAACGCACCCAATTGCGCCAACCTCGCAGCCCGATTGGTTAAAACCTTACAATATCTATGCTTTTTATTCCGCAGCTTTGTCGACTTATGGAGCAACACGAACCGCAACAGCACGCGATGAATTACTCTATTTTTCATCCAAATTGCGTGCTGCTTCGCGGGTCATCAGCGGCACGCCATTGCGGATGGGAAACGCCAATCCGGCGGCCTTGCTCACCAATTCGCCCCTGGCACGATCATAGGCCAGGCGTGTTTTGGTCAGCGGGCAAACAAGTAATTCGAGCAAACGTGGATCGGGTTGATCGCCGGGCCGCATCAGAGGTTTTTCACGGTGTTCATCTGTCATGGTCTTCCCCTGCAATTGCCGTGAATTTCGGAAAAACAAGCCGGCGTTATTGCAACGTGCCGCCCGCCTCGCCACCACCCGAGGCCATTTCCATTTCTGCAAGTGCTATCAATACGTCGGCGCGAGACTTCAGGTCACTAGCTTCAAGCAAGGCCTGTTTTTCTTCCGGCCCATATGGACTCATCACGGACAAGGCGTTGATCAGCAATTCGCTCGATGCGCGGACAATGGAGTTCCAATCGCCTTGCAGGCGATTGGCGTCCAGATACTTGCGCAGCACACTCAATAGCCTCTCACGGTCGACCGCATCCTCACCACGTCCGTGTTCGAAATCCCCTTCGAAGCGATCATAACCGACTTGCATCAGCCGGAACGGCGTGTCGGCGCGCAATTCTTCAAGCACTTGAAATCTGGCGATACCAGTAAGGGTGATCACCTGGCGCCCATCATCGAGCTCCTGGTACGTCGTCAGGCGGCCGACACAACCGACCGAGCGGAGATCAAAGTCCTTTCCGAGCGGACTTTCTTCATCCTCGGCGCCGCCTGTGGGCTGGATAATCCCGATCACGCGGTCATGGCGCAGGGCCCAATCAACCATGGTGAGGTAGCGTGGCTCAAAGACGTTGAGCGGCAGCGAGGCACGCGGAAGGAGGATAGCCCCACGCAAAGGAAACACTGGGATTTCCGCCGGCAGATCCGACGGCTTCAAGTAACGTTCCGCCGTGGGCAATGACCTTATCCTCTTACGGTATCGCTAGCAGGGCCCTGCTGGGTCCTCAGGCAAACAAAATAGCTGACAGCCGTTTGCGGCCCTCTATTGTGGCGGGGTCCTTGGAACCCCAAGCATTGAACAGTTCGACGAGCTGTTTGCGCGCTGCTTCGTCGCTCCAATCCCGCTGCGTTTTCACAATTTGAAGCAGATGTTCAAGTGCCGCCGACTTGTCGCCGTTGGCCGCGAGCGCGACTGCTAAATCGAAACGAGCCTGCAGGTCATTCGGATCGGCCTCCACCTTTGCTTCCAATTCGCCGGTCGGACCGGCGCTGCCAGCCTTGCGCGAAAGTGCCAAAGCGGCAAGCACGGACTGCACAGAAGCTGACTGTTTTGCATTTGGCGGGACCAGGGCGATGGTTTGCTCCGCCCGGGCCGTATCTCCGCTCTTAAGATAGCAGCGGGCCAGGCCGGCCAAGGCATCGGGGTGCTGTTGGTCCTCCTGAAGGACAGACGCATATATCTCGGCGGCACCTTGCAGATCACCTGCTTCGAAGGCGGCCTCGGCACCTGCGAGAACATCCTCGATGCCGCCACCGCCGGACTCACTGACGATACGGTCGACAAACTCGCGTAGCTGGCTCTCCGGCAATGCCCCCATAAAACCGTCGAGCGGACGACCGTCGCTAAAGGCATAGACGGTTGGCAATGACTGAATGCGTAGCTGCTGCGCTAGTGCCTGGTTCTCGTCGGAGTTCACCTTAACAAGCCGCACCTTGCCGCCATAGCTCTTGACGACCTTCTCAAGAAGCGGCGTCAACTGTTTGCACGGACCGCACCACGGCGCCCAGAAATCAACGATGACCGGCACCTCCTTTGAGGCTTCGAGCACATCGGCGGCGAAGCTTGCCGTATCCGCGTCTTTAATCATGGCTGCGGCATTCGCGGTGCTATCGGCAGCACCCTGCTTCTTGCCTGAACCAAACAGCATGTTCGCCTTCTCCTTGGTGCACGTGCAGCAGCGACTGAAATAAACAGGCCTGCTGCTGCCACGTCTTTGAAACTCTGGTCGAATGCGTTCTTAACACGCTTCCGGGGATTTTGGGTTTTGCAGTGCAAACTCCCGTCGTGTCAGCCCACCAGCACAGGTAGCTCCAAGATCAAAGGCTCGTGACCGCAGGCCCGCATAAATGCCAGCAGGTCTTCGCGCCCAATATTGGTCGTGGCTGTGTTTTCGAGTGGGTGACAGTTGATTGTTGCGTGGTCCATCAACGCGGCGTCGACGACAACTCGGACGCGCTGATCTGGATCATTAATGAGGCTGAATGCGGTCACCGACCCAGGCGGCACACCTAGCAGCTGCATTAGCAATTCAGGTTTGCCGAAGCTGAGGCGGGCGCACTCCAGCGATTTGGGCAGGGACCTGAGGTCAATCCGCGAGGTGCTTTTCGCGACGACCAAAAAGACGCCTCCCTTGGCGTCCTTCAAAAAAAGGTTCTTGGTGTGAGCGCCGGGAAGTTCGCGTTCCAGAGACTCGCTTTCAGCGACAGTGAAGACCGCCCGGTGCTCGTGGGTCGTCGACTTGATGCCTAGCTCTTGCAGGCGCTGGAAGAGTTGCGCGCGCGTTTTGGGGGTGACGGTCATGGATCCTGGCGTGGCCCTTGCTGCGTACCGGGGGTTTAGGGGACCATCCGATAGCATCTGAACGGCGTCTGGCCAATGGCCGTACAGTGGTTGGGTCATGGTATAGGCGCGAGCACCGGGCG
>JAUWFF010000266.1 GCA_030607105.1 Filomicrobium sp. | reverse complement strand
CTCCTCGCCGCTTCAGTGGTCACGGCCGCGCTTGCTCATTGGGTTGATACGGCTGTGATCGTCGGAGTGGTCGTGATCAACGCCGTGATCGGCTTCATTCAGGAAGGAAAAGCGGAGCGTGCCCTGGAAGCGATCAGGAGCATGCTGTCGCTTCACGCCAGCGTCTTTCGCGGAGGGAAGAAGATCAGCATTCCTGCGGAGGCACTTGTCCCCGGAGACATCGTTTTCCTGCAGTCGGGCGACAAGGTCCCCGCTGACGTGCGACTCATTCGTGCCAAGAATCTGCAGGCGCAGGAGGCTGTCCTCACCGGGGAGTCGCTGGCCGTCGAGAAGGCCCCGGAGCCGGTACCGGAAACGGCGGAGTTGGGTGACCGGTTGTCCATGGCCTACTCGGGAACCCTGGTGACCTATGGACAGGCCACGGGGGTAGTTGTTGCGACCGGGGAAGCGACGGAAATCGGCCGCATCAGCTCCATGCTGGCCGAGGTGCAAAGGCTAACCACGCCTCTCCTCCAGCAACTTGCCGTTTTTAGTCGTTGGCTCACGGTCGGCATCATCGCCGTCGCCGCAGTGACCTTCGGATTTGGTGTTCTGATCCAGGGATACTCCACGAGCGACATGTTTCTTGCCGCGGTTGGCCTTGCGGTCGCGGCGATCCCCGAAGGGCTGCCGGCTATCATGACGATTACGCTCGCCATCGGGGTGCAGCGGATGGCCCGGCGCAACGCCATAATACGGCGCCTCCCCGCTGTGGAGACCCTTGGTTCCGTCAGCGTGATTTGCTCCGACAAGACTGGGACGCTGACTCGCAACGAAATGACCGTGGAGTCAATCGCGACCTGCGGCCATCTGTTCGAGGTCACGGGCGTCGGTTATCAGCCCGTGGGAGAGTTTCTCCTCGAGGGCACCGAAGTATCGCTCGAGCATCGGCCGCTTCTTTCGGAAATGACGCGCGGGGCTTTTCTTTGCAGCGACGCAAGCCTTCGACAAGTGGGGGAGCAATGGGTCGTCGACGGTGATCCCACCGAAGGGGCCCTCGTCGTGGTGGCGATGAAGGCGGGGTTGGATCCAGACTTCGAGGGCAAGAACTGTCCGCGTACTGATGTCATACCGTTCGAATCCGAGCATCGGTTCATGGCAACCCTCCATCACAACCACGATGGACACGGCTTCATATACGTCAAAGGAGCGCCCGAACGTATTCTCGAAATGTGCGATCGACAGCGAGGCTATGGCGGTGATGAGCCGCTTCATGCCGAGTACTGGCAGAAACGCATGGAAGAAATCGCCGGGGGCGGACAGAGAATTTTGGCGCTTGCATCCAGACCAGCCACGAATAGCCATCGCGAATTGCGTTTTGAAGACGTCGGGAAAAGCCTGGTTCTCGTTGGCCTGTTTGGTTTGGCCGACCCACCGCGCCACGAAGCCATCGAAGCCGTGGCGCAATGTCGGTCGGCAGGCATCCAGGTGAAAATGATCACGGGCGATCACGCCGCGACGGCATATGCCGTGGCCGCTCAGCTTGGCTTGGAAAATACGGCCGCTGTCCTGACCGGCCGGGGATTGGATGCGCTGGACGGCCCGCAGCTTGCGAGCCGGATCCAGGATGCGAACGTCTTCGCGCGGACCAGCCCGCAGCATAAACTGCGTCTCGTGGAGGCGCTCCAGGCCTCCAGGCATGTCGTCGCGATGACCGGTGACGGCGTGAACGACGCGCCCGCGTTGAAGCGCGCGGACGTCGGTGTCGCCATGGGGGTGAAGGGAACTGAGGCAGCCAAAGAAGCGGCCGAAATGGTATTGGCAGACGACAATTTTGCCTCGATAGCGCATGCCGTTGAAGAGGGCCGAACCGTTTATGACAACCTGAAAAAATCGATAGTGTTCATCCTGCCGACCAATGGCGGCGAAGCGCTGACCATCCTCACCGCGATCGCCTTGGGACGGATCCTGCCAATCACCGCCGCCCAGATTCTCTGGGTTAATATGATCACCGCAGTGACCCTAGCTTTGTCTCTTGCGTTCGAGGGCACCGAGCGGGACGTGATGCGCAGGCCTCCTCGCAAGCGCGACGAACCCCTCCTGTCACGGTTCCTGCTGTGGCGGATCGCTTTCGTATCCATGATATTGGTTGCCGGTATCTTCGGTATGTTCCTATGGCAACGAGAACACGATGCGTCGATCGAGCTGGCGCGGACCGCGGCTGTCAACACTCTTGTGATGTTCGAAGTCTTTTACCTGTTCAACGCGCGGTTCCTGTTAGCGTCATCCTTCAACCGCGCGGGGATTTTCGGCAGTCGTCCGATCTTAACCGCGATCGGCTTGGTAGTTATATTTCAGCTCTTGTTCACCTACGCGCCGCCTATGCAGTTTCTCTTCCAGACGGAGCCGATTGACGCAGTGACCTGGGCGGAGATCGTGATCATTGCCTCCACGGTCTTTTTTCTTGTTGAGGTGGAGAAGTCCGTTTTTCGGCGATTTGCCAACAACTCGGGAGAACAAGGTCGATTATGAGAGCGCAAGTAAGGGGCATCGCCGACGCGAATCGAGCTGTCAATTAGGCAAATCCGATTGGCTGGGAGGTCTGCGACCGCGGCAACGGGGCGATCGACATGCTCGCGCACTACAGCCACTTCAGGTGGCGACTGATAACCGTAGCACTGTTCACCGCCGGGTTCCTCGTAGTGACCATTCTGATATTCGCCAGGCCCTTCCGCCTGTTGACCAGCAAGATGAGTGACGAGCCGCTGGTTCGTCGACCAGATCACGCACAACGTTCTAAAGCGGTTCACGGCATGATCAGCGGCGTCAGTTGAGCCACTGGATAACCGCGATGGTTTGAAGCGGACATTGGAAGCCCGATCAGGGATGTCCGCTTTACCCCCAAGAGCGGACATTCTTCGAGGCAGTGGTCATGTCCGCTAAGTGCCAAAAGCAGACATGACGATGCGATCCGGCCGCAATCCTTGCTGCGATTCCATCCACCGGCATCAGAAGCACGGCTAAGGTCCCGCCGAGGCACCACAAATCTAGCCTGCAAGAAGCAACGCAGCTAATGTTGAACTTGGCCTAATAATCGCGGGTTCCTGACGACACGGTCAGTGCGCTGGACAATAGCGTGAGTAAAACCCACACGACTGGCGAACTCGATAGGGCTGCACAATCGAATTAGGAGAACTCGGGCATGGAAGGCAAACCGATTTCTGGCGGCGCAGGAGCTGATCAGCTAAAGCCAAGAATCCATGACCAGTTTGTAGGGTCCATACCCGTAGTTTATGACGAACACCTCGGGCCGTTGCTGTTTCACTTCTCTGCCGCTGACCTTGCTCGACGGGTTCGCACCGCGTTGCCGGAAGCAAGAAGAGTACTGGAGATTGCTTGTGGCACAGGCATTTCAACTCAGCACCTTTCCGATAGCCTAGACGCCGATACCGAGATTGTGGCCACGGACCTCAACGATGCCATGTTGGCGTATGCCCGCGAGAAACGCGGCGGGCTTAGCAATGTCACTTTCCAGCAGGCCGATGCCCAGCACCTTCCCTTTGAAGATGAGAATTTCGATGCTGCGATAAACCAATTCGGTATCATGTTCGTTCCGGATAAGGCTCT
>JAUWFF010000369.1 GCA_030607105.1 Filomicrobium sp. | reverse complement strand
TTCTAGCGGAATCGCGGAACGTCGCCTGAAACCAACCGGACCAAAGCTGCGGGTCAGGGCCGGTCAAGAACGCCGGGGCCGGAACGAGCATGCTCCGGCCCCGGCCAATCGCCGCTGACTCACGTCTTATTGCGCTTTGACCGCTTGCGCCCTTTTCGGCTCATTGGTCGCGCAGTGATGTAGTCGCCCTGCCCCTTCGGCTGGTTAGGCGCCATCTTGGTCGGCACCGCGACGTCGGCTTCGTCAGCATCACCTGGCTCGACACCGACCAGCTCCGCCTCATGTACCGCCTCCGCGGCGATCGCCTCCGCATGGGCCTCTTCTGACTGAGCCTCCAAAAACAGCCGGCGCACCTTCGGGAATTGCTCCTTGATTGCCGTCTCCAACTTGGCCGTCGTTGCCTCGACATCCCCCGCGCTCAGTCCATCCCCAAAGTCCACGCTTGCCGCCACTAGGATATCGCGCGGGCCAAGATGCATCGTCCGAACTTCATTGATGGCGAGGATCGGCTTCCCTTCTCCTTGCTCGGACTTGATAATCTTCATCAATCCGCGCTGGGTCTCGATGTCCGCGGCCTCGCCAATGATCAAGGCCTTGATCTCAATGGCCATGAACAACGCCACCAATGCCAGGATGATACCGATGATGATCGAGGCAATGCCGTCGGCTTCCGGATAGCCCATATAGTAAGCGACGCTGACGCCGGCCATTGCCACCAGCAAGCCCATGATTGCTGCGAAATCCTCCAGCAGAATGGCAAACAGCGCCGGGTCCTTTGACTGCCGCAGCGCCGTCAGGAATCTCCGGCCTCGTCGACGTTTGTTGAACTCCTTGAACGCCTTCAACGTTGCCAGGCCCTCAAGCACAATGGCGATGCCCAACACCGCATAAATGATGTGCACGTTGGTTATCGCGTGCGGTTCCTGGAGCTTCGTGATCCCTTCGTAGATTGAGATTCCCGCCCCCAGCGCGAAAAGCATGATCGCGACCACGAAGCTCCAAAAGTAAAGTTCTTTGGAATAACCGAACGGATGTGTGTCATCAGCGGGCCGCGAAGACCGCTTGATGCCGTAGAGCATCAGGCCCTGGTTAGAACTGTCGACGAGGGAGTGAATGCCCTCCGATAACATCGCCGACGACCCGGTCCAGGCTGCGGCAACGAATTTCGCTACTGCGATGCCGAGATTGGCGCCGAGCGCGAAAAGAACAACTGCTCTGGAACCACCCGCTGCCATATCAATCCTCAAACATCCAATGCGCGGCCAAGTTGTACTCCGCCGCTCGATAACTTCCCAAGGTTAAATGCTGTTTCAGCTAGTTCAATGCGCTTGTCATCGAATTCTTCCGTGCCAAACGACGAAACCCGCGGCGCTGGCGCCGCGGGTTTCTTTGCGTTCAAAGAAGAAAGACCTAGTCTATTCAGTCTTCGCAGGTGCGCCTTCCTTCGCGCTGTCCCCCTCAGTCGCGGCACCGGCCGCCTCCTTGGCCTTTCCGTAAGCCTTTTCAGCGGCTTCCTTCGTTGACTCGTAAGCCTCGCCAGCGGCTTTTTTGGTAGACTCATAGGCCTTGCCTGCAGCTTCGCTGGCCTTCTCAAGTGCCGGTCCAGCGGACTCCTTCGCCTTTTCGTAGGCGTCCTTGGCCGTTTCAGCGCTCTTATCGGTGAGCTCGCGGGCTTTTTCCATCGCGCGTTGCAGCAGAGATTTCTTCGGCTCGGCCCGCTTGAAGGCCGGAACGGTTTTCAGCGTTTCTTTGGTGACATTTGGCAGTACGACGACGCGCTTGCCGTCCTTTTCCTGGAACTCCAGTGCGCCCAGGTTCACGCCGATGCGCTTTTCTGCCACGCCCAGGAACCCGCCAGTTCCCATGATCACGCCCTGTACGCGGTTCCAATCATTCAAAATAACATCTTCAATATCGCCGATAATCTTGCCGTCTGAGCTCTGCACCTTGGCACCAATCAGAACGTCCCTGGCCAGATAGTGTGCCTCTGGCTGGGATTTGATGAAGGTATTTGGCGGAACGGCTACATCAGTAGGGCTCTCGGCAAACACGGGCGCGGCCAGCCAAACTATCAGTACGGCGGCTGTGAGCGGTTTGACAACGTTCATTCGGGTATATCCTCCATCCACTTAGTGAAATCTCCGGCACGCAAAGTAAAACGGCGCTTTGAACTTGGCGATCGCCAACGCGGACTGAAAGGTGCGTTGAGCATTCTTGCCGAGCTATAAGCGCGGTCTAGCCTCACTGTGTGACGCTAGCAAGTCATGAACCTAGGCCGAGCAAGTCAACTCATGGACATTTCGGGCGAAAACCCATCTTGGGGATGACCTGCAGCGGGCCTCAGGGGCAAGATTGCGGCCTACGCCCTCGATGCGCTATGACTGTCGGGATCAACAAGGGCGCTAGACGACTTTCATGCGACGGCGAGTGCCATCGCGGCCGCCCACTTCCATAAACGGACCGAATGAATCGTGGCAGATAGCTCCAATACGCCCGGCGACGGAACCGGCGGCCCTCACGACATCCGCCCAGTCTCCATTACCGATGAGATGAAGCGCTCGTACCTCGAGTACGCGATGAGCGTCATCGTCTCACGAGCCCTGCCCGATGTTCGAGACGGCCTCAAACCAGTCCACCGCCGGATCCTCTATACGATGGGCGAAATGGGGCTGGCGTGGAACAAGCCTTACAAGAAGTCCGCCCGCGTTGTTGGCGACGTCATGGGTAAGCTGCACCCCCATGGCGACTCGGCGATTTATGACGCACTCGTACGTCTGGCGCAGGACTTTTCTATGAGCCTGCCGCTGATAGACGGCCAGGGAAACTTCGGGTCCGTTGACGGCGAC
>JAUWFF010000360.1 GCA_030607105.1 Filomicrobium sp. | reverse complement strand
GAGTATCATCCCGGCAACCGATTCAAACACCGGCTTTTCCACGCAGTACGCCCTTGCCAGCATACTCGGCGATATCGCCCAGTTCTTCCTCGATACGGATCAACTGGTTGTATTTCGCAAGTCTATCGGAACGGGACAAGGAACCGGTTTTAATTTGGCCGGCATTGGTGGCAACGGCGAGATCAGCGATTGTGGAATCCTCGGTTTCGCCTGAGCGATGGGAGATAACCGCTGTATATGCGGCGTGCTGGGCCATACTGACGGCTTCCAGGGTCTCGGAAAGCGAGCCGATCTGGTTCACCTTGACGAGGATGGAGTTGGCGATGCCCTGCTCGATGCCTCGAGATAGGCGATCGGTGTTGGTAACAAAAAGATCGTCGCCAACCAACTGACAGCGAGCGCCAATAACCTCGGTTAGAGCCTTCCAACCGTCCCAGTCGTCTTCAGCCATGCCATCTTCTATCGAGACGATCGGAAAGCGGTTGACCAAATCCTCAAGATACTTGGCCATCCCGACGCTATTCAGGACTTTGCTCTCGCCCGCTAAGTTGTACTTGCCGTCAGAGAAGAATTCTGTCGCGGCGCAGTCGAGCGCCAGGACGATGTCGTCACCGGGCTTGTAACCTGCGGCTTCGATGGCCTTCATGACGAAACCTAAGGCTTCATCCGCCGAACTTAGTCCGGGAGCAAAGCCGCCCTCGTCGCCGACGTTGGTGTTGTGACCCGAGTCCTTCAGTGACTTCTTCAGCGAATGAAAGACTTCGGCGCCCATCCGGATGGCATCGGCGCAGGTGGGGGCCGATATGGGCATTATCATAAATTCCTGGATGTCAATTGGATTGTCAGCGTGGGCGCCGCCATTGACGATGTTCATCATGGGAACTGGAAGCACGTGCGCGCCGGCTCCGCCAAGATAGCGGAACAAAGGCAGGCCGGAGGTTTCTGCGGCGGCTTTGGCGACGGCCAGCGAAACCCCGAGGATGGCGTTAGCACCCAAGCGAGCTTTGTTGGGTGTGCCGTCGAGTGCGATCAGAGCGGCGTCGAGCCCGCGCTGGTCTTCGCCATCCATTCCGACGAGAGCGTCGTAGATTTCGCCGTTGACACCTTCGACCGCCTTTTCGACCCCCTTGCCAAGGTAGCGGCCGGGATCACCATCGCGCAGTTCCATCGCCTCATAGGCTCCTGTCGATGCGCCAGAGGGAACGGCGGCGCGGCCGAGAGAGCCGTCTTCGAGAACGACATCGACTTCGACGGTCGGATTGCCACGGCTGTCGAGTATTTGGCGAGCGTTGATGTCGATGATGGCGGTCATGCCAAGGTCCTTCCTGCGGCTTCGAGCCCCGTTTCGAGTTCTTTGCACCTCTTAGCCGAGTGCTGCTATTGAAGCTAGTGCATGTCGATCGGGTTGGAGGTTCGCTGGCGGTTTGGCGCCGGCATAGTCTCTCGTGCGGGTGTCGGCAGCGAGCGTCGGGGGAATATCTGGTATTCGCCCGCTCGTGCGGTGGTGTTTTTCTGCTTGCCAGCTATCAAGGAATTGTCATATCAAGTCGCCGCGGTGCGGATACCAACTGCGTGCTCACGCTATAAAGATGGTTGGTCCAGCCTTCACTGGCGGATTGCACTGCACCCAATACATGCCCTTCTAATTGGGCTACCCAAAAACCTTAAAACGGGCTGCGCGTGATCGTGCGGCCTTTTTTGTTATGATCTGGTTTCGCGAGATAGATGGGCCTGGAGCATGACGACGACCAAGGCATTGGTGCTTTTTTCCGGCGGGCAGGATTCGACGGTGTGTCTGGGCTGGGCACTAGACCGTTTTGATCGTGTTGAGACAATCGGTTTCGACTACGGGCAGCGGCACCGCGTTGAACTGGAGGCGCGCGCTGAGGTTTTGAAGCGGATCAGCGGGCTCAAGGCGGTTTGGCGGGGTCGGCTTGCGGATGACCACACGGTTGAGCTGCCCGAACTTGGCAGAATCTCCGAAACGTCGCTGACGCGGGATGCTGAGATCATCATGACGGCCAGCGGGCTGCCATCGACGTTCGTGCCCGGGCGCAACCTGATCTTTTTGACGTATGCCGCTGCGGTGGCTTATCGACGTGGCATTACGTCTCTCATCGGCGGCATGTGTGAGACAGACTATTCGGGTTATCCGGATTGCCGCAACGTGGCCCTCGACAGTATGGAGCAAGCTTTGGGTCTGGGAATGGAGCGAGTCTTCAAGATTGAGACACCCATGATGTTCCTTAGTAAGGCGGGAACCTGGAAATTGGCACATCAGCTCGGGAGCCATGCGTTGGTTGAACTAATTATAGAGCATACCCACACATGCTATATGGGTGACCGCTCAAAAAGGTTCTCGTGGGGTTATGGTTGTGGAGACTGTCCGGCCTGCGATCTGCGCGCGAAAGGATACGAGGAATGGCGAGCCGACGCGAACTAATCCGGGCCATTGACCTGGCTTTGTCGGGCAAGTGGGATGACGCCCATAAGGTCGTGCAAAAGCATACCGACGACAAGCGAGCCAACCATATTCACGCGATCCTGCATCGGCAGGAGGGCGACAAGACGAACGCCATGTACTGGTACGAGCGGGCCGGGTTTGATCAATGGCCGAATACGGACCCAGATGGTCAGCTGCTCCGGCTGCGCGACGAGCTTGTGCACCAGGCATAGTCGCCAAGAGGATCGGCTAAGGCATTATGTACCAAGTCAAAGAGATCTTTCTTACGCTTCAGGGCGAAGGTGCGCAGGCGGGACGTGCGGCTGTGTTTTGCCGTTTCGCAGGCTGCAATCTTTGGTCAGGCCGGGAGCAAGATCGCGACGGCGCGATCTGTTCGTTCTGCGATAGCGAGTTTGTTGGAACAGATGGTCCAGGGGTGCGCTCGGT
>JAUWFF010000309.1 GCA_030607105.1 Filomicrobium sp. | reverse complement strand
TTTCATATCAGCAGCATCTCGTTCTGGTGGTGCTGTGGGTGCACGACGGAGCGACGATCTCCACGATCGGTGAAAAGCTCATGCTCGACTCGGCCACGATGACACCGCTGGTGAAGCGGATGGAGAGCATAGGGTTGGTGGAAAAGCGCCGGGGCACGCGTGCGTGACGAAGGTAAAGTGCCAGTCTATGTCACCGGTCAAGGCAAGGGAATCAGAGGTCGCACGCAAGACGCCAGGTGGTTTGTTGGCGGTCAACTTGGTATGATCAAATAATAGCTAAGATCGCTTCGCAGTGACCTGATGAATCTGATTGCGCGCTTGCAGGAGACCGACGTGACTCCGAGACAAGATCACCTAAACTCCTCCGAGCTTAAGCCACACTAGCTTTCCGGTGAAAAGAACTTACGCCTATGAGTGGTGCTGGCGCGCCATCGTCCGCCGAACTCGGAGCCGCCTGACCGCTAGAAAGCTGGTTGAACGCGAGCAGGTTGCGCGCATTACAGGCTCAATGATCGAGCCGTCGTCGATTTGCGCGCTCATTAACTGCGTCGCTTCCGGGCCGGTTTTTTGACAGGCGCTTTTTTCGCTGCCTTCTTGACTGCGGCCTTGCCCGCCTTGCTCTTCGCAGGCTCCTTCTCGGCCAACTTTGTACTCTGGCCCGTTGAGCCGAATCCGCCTGCACCTCGCTCGGACTCCGCCAGCGTTTCCACTTCAACAAGGCTGACTCGCTCCACCGGCGCAACAACCAGTTGCGCGATCCGCTCGCCGCGACGGATTTCGAATGGCGCGCCGCCGAGGTTCACAAGCAAGACACCGACCTCTCCCCGGTAGTCGGCGTCGATCGTGCCTGGAGAGTTGAGCACGGTAATGCCGCTCGAAAGGGCCAGCCCGGAACGGGGACGGACCTGCCCTTCATAGCCTTCGGGTAATTCGATTTGAAGGCCGGTTGGCACCAGCGTTCGTGAACCAGGCAACAGCGCCACCGGCGCATCCCAACCAACGGCTGCCACCAGATCAAGACCGGCGGACAGCGGGCTTTGGTAGTCGGGAAGCGGCAAGTCCATACCATGCGGCAATCGCACGACCCTGACCGTGACGCCAACGCGCTTGGGTTTGCTGTTCTTCGTCATCGCTTGTCCACTTTGGCTCTTATGGATTTGCTGTTGGCGGCCGTTCTTTTGGTGCTCGCCAATTCCCGCGCGATTTCCTCGACCAGCGTCGCCGCGACGTCTTCTTTTGATAGCTCTGGCCAGCTCTCGTGCCGACCAGTTCGGATGAGGTGCACACTATTGCTGTCTCCGCCCATGACGCCGGTTTCCGTGGATACATCATTGGCGACGATCCAGTCACACCCCTTTCTTTTCAGCTTCATCCGCGCATGCTGGAGAACGTTTTCGGTCTCGGCGGCAAATCCAATAACGAGTTCGGGCCGTCCCTTCTTCCGCGATGCGATTGTTTTCAGGATGTCCGGGTTGGCGACAAGCTTCAACGCCGGCGGCGGTTTGCCTTTTTTCTTTTTGATTTTCTGATCTCCCTGCTCGGCGACACTCCAATCGGCGACTGCGGCACAGAAGACGGCGACGTCGGCCGGCAAGGTCTGCTCTGTCACAGCGAGCATCTCTCTGGCCGTTTCGACTTTTATGGTCTTGACGCCGTCTGGGTCGGGCAGATTGACCGGTCCTGTGATCAAGGTCACGCGTGCTCCAGCCTTGGCAGCCGCGCCGGCAATCGCGTGGCCTTGCTTTCCCGACGAGCGGTTGGCGATGTAGCGTACGGGATCGATCGGCTCATGCGTCGGCCCGCTGGTCACAACAACATGCCGGTCAAAGAGTGGACCTGGCGAGCCGCGAGCCCTTGTCGAGCGATCGGAAGCGGTCATCTCTTCGATGGCGTGAATCAGAGCCGGGACTTCGGCAAGTCGCCCCGGTCCGGCCTCGTCGCGCTCGGCCATTTCGCCTGTTTCCGGCCCAACGAAACGAGCGCCATCCGCCTCCAGCTGGTGGACGTTGCGCTGCGTCGCCGGGTTAAGCCACATCTGGGGATTCATGGCTGGGGCAATCAATGGCGGCTTGTCGGAAGCCAGCAACACCGAACTTGCCAGGTCATTGGCAAGTCCGTTAGCCATTTTGGCAATGAGGTCGGCCGTGGCCGGAGCGACCAGGATCAGATCGGCATCGCGGCTGAGTCGGATATGACCAATCTCTCGCTCGTCGTCGAGGTCGAACAGTTCGGTGAAAACGCGCTCGTTGGTGAGCGCTGAGACCGACAGTGGCGTAATGAACTGTTGTGCCGCCTTTGTCATTACGACGCGCACGTCCACCCCGCGTTCGCGCAACCTGCGAATAAGTTCCAGGCATTTATAGGCGGCGATCCCGCCGCCTACGATGAGGAGGATGCTCTTGTCTTCCACTCTTCAGAGGCTTCCATGAGTGTGCTGTGGTCAAATTTGCCCTCAACCTAGCATGCCGTAGGGTGTTGAAGGGTTAAGCCTGTCCGGCCCCAACGGGGATTCGTTAACCGGTTAATGATCGTCGCAATCAGGCAGTCTGGTTTTGATTATCAGCACCCTCATTGACCGAGCGATTCAATAAACCACCATAAGAACGCACGACCCGTGGTCGCCTCCCATTCTGCACCAGAGGCGTCCCCTGCGCTCTAATTCTTACTCGCCAAGATACTTCATGTTGGTCCAGCCGACGACGCCGCGCCAGCTCACCCGGCACCAACTCCGCCTGCATGGACCAAGGCAGCGTACTCCCGTGGCGTATGGTGCAATGCGTCCGACAATGCGGGAGCGTGAGGAGGGCTGGCTTCGAATGTTGAGAACGTCCCGCTCCGCCACACCGCGCACGCGGTACGTGTCGGGGCCGTGGGCGCAGTCAAGGGCCTGCGCACGGTCAAATTCAGTCAGCGCCGGCGTCACGAGAAAGGCGGACGCCGCAACAGCGTTACAGATACTGGCGGCGAAAAACTTTCTGGCGTTAGAGAAGGCCACGAGCGAGCTCCATTATGATGCGAAGGTTGAACCATTCGGTTGAGATCGTTTCATTCCGTAGGATATCTGTTTTCTTGGCGTCATGGCTTGAGCAAACGAGTGCCACAATCGAAATGAGTGCGATTTGAATGGGCAATTCAGGGTTCGTTCAGGTGAGTGAGCAAGAGCCGTGCCCATTTTGCCGGGCTTCGCCATCCGACGGCAGTGCTAAAGACGCCATCCCTTGCTTTCAGCAGCCACAGACCAGGCGAGTGTAAAACTCAACCATTGGGGTTGGCATCTTCATGACCGGTCCCGAACTATCGGGCAGTGCCGCCTGGTTC
>JAUWFF010000352.1 GCA_030607105.1 Filomicrobium sp. | reverse complement strand
GTAACTTTCTTGGCAGCTGTTCGATACGCACCTGTCCATTTGCAGGCTAACCGTCTGGAGGCTTTCCGAGTCGCGGGTTTGAATCAATCTTTTTGGCGGCGAAAACGGTGGAGTGGTTGTTGAAGATGGTGACTGGGCGATGATGGGTGTGGGTGCCGGGACGGAGTGTATCTGTGAGGGCACAGAGCGACTCCGGCCAAGACCGATTGGGTTTCCTGGTGCCAGGCTGGTGTTTGCGTGGTTTCGATGGGCGCGCTATGGGATTCTGTAGTGAATTCGACTCTCACCCGATTGATCTGGAGAGCAAAAATGAGCGACCGTCCCTTGCTGATAGTGATCCTTGCCGCGGGGAAAGGGACGCGGATGAAGTCGGCCAAACCGAAGGTCCTGCATGAACTCGCGGGCCGGTCGATGCTGGGACACGTGCTGGCTTTGTCGGGTGCTCTCGGGGCGACAAGCAAGGCGGTTGTGATCGGTCCGGGCATGGATGATGTGCGGGCCGAGGCCCTGGCGCAGGCTCCTGAGTCTCAGATTTTTGTGCAAGAGCAGCAGCAAGGTACCGCCGATGCCGTCCTTTCCGCACGAGAGGCGATTGCCGCGCATAGTGGCGATGTGCTCGTGCTTTATGCAGATACGCCGTTGACGCGGAAGCCGTCACTGGAGGCGATGCGGGGCGCTCTGGAGCGGGGCGCTGGTATCGCGGTTCTTGGATTTGAGGCTGATGACCCGACGGGCTACGGCCGCCTCCTCACAGACGGCGCTGAAACGTTGTTGGCAATCCGAGAGCACAGGGATGCGAGCCCGGAAGAGTTGGAAATACGCTTGTGTAACTCAGGCGTCATGGGGTTCCGAGTGGGTGATCTCGTACATCTGCTTGAGCGGATCAGTAATGATAACGCGAAGAGCGAATACTACCTGACCGACGCAATCGAGGTTGCGGCTGCCGATGGGGTTCGAGCCGCGGTTGTGACGTGTGATGAAGAGGAAGTGCTTGGGGTCAATTCGCGTGATCAGCTTGCGGTCGCCGAGGGGATTTGGCAGCGGCGCGCCAGAGCGGAAGCAATGTTGGGCGGTGTGACCATGGTGGCGCCGGAGACGGTCTGGCTATCCTATGATACCGCCCTTGGGCGCGATGTGGTACTTGAGCCGAATGTCTTCATTGGTCCCGGTGTCAGCATCGAAGACAATGTGCGCATTCGGGCCAACTGCTATCTTGAGGGGTTCGATGCGAAATCACGCGCCGGGCTGCGTATTGAGGAAGGTGCCGAGGTTGGCCCATTCGCGCGCCTGCGCCCTGGCACGACCTAGGGCCGCAAGGTGAGCATCGGCAATTTCGTCGAGTTTAAGAACGCCGTCATGGAGGCGGGATAAAAAGCAAATCACTTGAATTATGTTGGTGATGTGCGGGTAGGGGCTGTGGCAAACACCGGGGCGGGCACGATCTTCTGCAACTACGATGGTTTCAACAAGGATCGTTGCGATTTCGGGGCCAGAGTTTTCATCTG
Source organism: Filomicrobium sp. (assembly GCA_030607105.1). Lineage (GTDB taxonomy): Bacteria > Pseudomonadota > Alphaproteobacteria > Rhizobiales > Hyphomicrobiaceae > Filomicrobium. The sequence continues at coordinate 1,495 of JAUWFF010000352.1, read as the reverse complement.
TTCGAATTCGGCACTGGTCGCGCCTGTTTGAATTGGTGATGATGCCCACGTTGGCGTGGGCAACACTCTTACGCAGAACGTGGAGAGCCAGTCGCTTGTCATCGAACGCGCCGTGCGGGCTGAAAAATTTTGGCTGGGCCGTTCAATACAAAGAAAAGACGATCAATCAGAAGAACGGCTCAGTTTGGCCCGCAGCATGGGCAGTGTTGCACTTTTTCGTTTGGTTGGCTTTGAGTTTTGGTTGGCCGTCATTCTTGCGGCACCTCTTGGAAATACAACGTGACTTGGCCGAATCAGCTGTCGGCGTTAGCTGATTGGTACGGGGTAGACGGGAAAGGATAGCAGCGGGCATGTGCGGAATTGTCGGAATCCTTGGGTCGCATCCGGTGTCGCAAGACCTGATCGATGCGCTACGCCGGCTGGAGTATCGCGGTTACGACTCGGCGGGGCTCGCCACGGTCGAAAACGGTCATCTGGAGCGGCGAAGGGCGGAAGGCAAGTTGCGCAATCTCGAGCAGCGTTTGCTCGAGGAGCCGTTGAAGGGTTTTACCGGTATCGGACATACGCGCTGGGCTACCCACGGTAAACCCACCGAATCCAACGCGCATCCACACATGTCCGACAAAGTTTCGGTGGTTCACAACGGCATCATCGAGAATTTCAGGGCTCTACGGGCGGACCTTGCCAGCAAGGGTCATGTCTTTGACAGCGATACGGATACCGAGGCTGTCGTTCACCTCGTAACCGAAGAGCTAGACGTGTGTGGTGATCCCGTGGAGGCCGTGCGAGCTGCGATTGGTAAGCTCGAAGGTGCCTTTGCTTTGGGAATAGTCTTTGCCGGCCATGATGATTTGATGATCGCGGCGCGGCGCGGCAGTCCGCTTGCGATCGGACACGGCGATGAAGTCATGTATCTTGGGTCCGACGCTATAGCTCTGGCACCCTTCACCGACGAGATCACATATCTTGAAGAAGGCGACATGGCGGTCTTGAGGCGGGCGGGCGCGGAGATTTTCGACAATGATGGGAAGGTCGTCACGCGGCCGGCGATCCGTTCGCAAGCGAGTTCGTTCCTGGTTGACAAGGGGAACCACCGGCACTTCATGGCCAAGGAAATCCACGAACAGCCGGAGGTCATCAGCCACACGCTGTCGCGGTACATTGATATGGCTGAGGCCCGTGTCGACTTCCCGGAGTTGGGGATCGATCTTGGCAACCTGTCGCGCATTACGATTTCGGCTTGCGGCACGGCGTATTACGCCGGGCTTGTGGGTAAATACTGGATTGAGCGGTACGCGCGGGTGCCGGTTGAGATCGATGTCGCCTCGGAGTTGAGATATCGAGAGGCGCCACTGCCGGCCGGTGGGTTGTCGCTGTTCATTTCACAGTCCGGTGAGACGGCGGACACGCTTGCCGTGTTGCGCTACTGCAGGGCGCAGGGCCAACGCATCGCATCGATAGTCAACGTACAAACATCAACCATTGCTCGAGAATC
>JAUWFF010000245.1 GCA_030607105.1 Filomicrobium sp. | reverse complement strand
GCCCTGATGTTCGGCCAGTGCCACAATCGAGCCGGTCACGTGATGTGCCTGTCTAAACGGCATTTTTAGTTCCCGCACCAGCCAATCAGCAAGGTCAGTCGCCGTCGAGTAGCCGTATCCCGCCGCCTGCCGCATCGCTTCGGGAACGGGCTGCATATCCTCAACCATGCCCGAAGCCGCTGAAACCGCCAGCCGCAGGCTGTCGAGCGCGTCAAAGGCGACCTCTTTATCCTCCTGCATGTCCTTGGAGTAGGCCAACGGTAGCCCCTTCATGACCAAGACCAGGCTCTGCAGCGCCCCCGCGATGCGTCCCACCTTGGCCCGGCACAGCTCGGCGGCATCCGGATTACGCTTTTGCGGCATGATGGATGACCCGGTCGTGAACCGGTCGGACAGTGTCAGGAAGCCAAACTGTGGTGTTACCCACAACACGATCTCCTCGGAGAGCCGTGAAAGGTGCACCGCTGTAATCGTCGCCGCTGCCAATGTTTCCAGCAGGAAATCCCGGTCTGAGACTGAATCGAGCGAATTCGCCGTCGGCCGGTCAAATCCAAGTTCCCGGGCAGTTTTCTCCCGGTCGATGGGAAAGGAGGTCCCCGCCAATGCCGCGGAGCCGAGCGGGCATTCATTGAGCCGCCGGCGGGCGTCTTGAAACCGTCCCCGGTCGCGCCCAACCATCTCGACGTAGGCCAACAGGTGGTGTCCGAACGTGACGGGTTGCGCCGGTTGCAGGTGTGTAAAGCCCGGCATTACGGTCGCCGCGTGAGCTTCAGCCTTCCGCGCGAGTGCCAGCTGCAACCCGGCAAGCGCCCGGTCGAACAGGTCAATCTGGCCGCGCACGTAGAGGCGGAAATCCGTCGCCACCTGGTCGTTACGGGAGCGCGCCGTATGCAGCCGCCCGGCCGGTTCCCCAATGATTTCATTGAGCCGGGCTTCGATGTTCATGTGGACATCTTCCAGCGCCCGCGAGTACTCGAAGCTTCCCGTTTCGATCTCGCCGAGGATCTGATCAAGGCCCTTGTCTATGGCCTGCTTGTCCCCATCTGTGATAATGCCTGAGGCCGCAAGCATCGCGGCGTGCACTTTCGAACCGGCGATATCTTCACGCGCCATGCGCTTGTCGAAATCGATGGAAGCATTGATCTGTTCCATGATTTCGGCCGGTGACATTTGAAAGCGGCCGCCCCACATTTGGTTTGCGTTACTTTCGGTCACGTCTGTTCGCTCCGTTTTTTTTCGTAGCCAATCAAGTGCGTGCCACGTTAAAGACGCGCCGGCAAAGCCTCTTGGATCAACGACCCGGGTAAGCTTCACGATGAATTCGAGTGAGCAACAAGAGCCGCGACGGGTTTCTCCGTCGATGATTGCGTGGATTGCATCCATGTTCGCGCTGATCGGTCTGGCAGCGGTATACTTTACCAGCAGCCGTCCTGACAACGCTGTCACCAGGATCGGAGCTGAAACAGCCGAGCGCCCGGTTGGGCCGGCGGCCGATAACTCCAAATCCGGCTTGATGGCATTTGTCCGCAAGCCCAAACCCACCGCGATGCCGGAGGTCACCTTCACTAACGAGAAGGGCGAGGAGCTGACCCTTGAGAACTTCAAGGGAAAGACCGTGCTTCTTAATCTTTGGGCGACCTGGTGCGGACCTTGCCGCGAGGAGATGCCCGGACTTGACAGGCTCCAGGCCGAAATGGGCAGCGACAAGTTCGAAGTCGTCGCCCTGAGTCTCGACCGCGGCGGTATCGAGGCTTCCAAGCGGTTCCTTGATCAGATTAAAGTGAAGTCGTTGTCGACCTATGTCGATGCCACAGGCAAGGCGAGCAAGCCGCTCCGCATCATCGGCATGCCGACAACTCTGCTGATCGACGCCGACGGCCTTGAAGTCGGCCGGCTCATCGGTCCCGCTGAGTGGGATAGCCCGGCCGCCAAGAAGCTGATCGAAGCCACCCTTCGATGAACCGTCGTCCTAGCCCGTCACCGCGCGGACCAGCCGTGTTACCATCCACAGCAGCAGCCGGATCATCGCGCCAACAACGAGGCCGATCAACAACAGCAGCATCGACTTGGGCGCTAGCTCGCCGATCAGCGTCGCATTCGCCGCATTCGTGAACGCCGGGAACCACAGCTCGATCTGGCCGATTGAGAAGTTGAGTACTTCCCTTGAGTATCCAATCAGCGTCCCGAACCATTCGCGTTCGAAGATCGCCAGATAGAAGTACGAGAACAGCGCTGCCATCAGCTCGATGAAGACGAGCAAGACGGATGTCACAATCGCCATCACAAGCGACCCAATGGCCCCGATGAATGAAAAACTGAGCGATCGGTCTGCCGACATGAACGTTTCTCCTTGAGCTTGTGCTCATTGGCTGCCTAACAACGCAACTTGGCAGAAATAATACTGGGCTTCACCCTGTCCGGCCCCCCTGCAGGCTGATTGACAAGGGTGCATCGCGCGGGCCACAAGCCCCCAAACCGTCACAACCCGAAAAAGCGGACAAAAAGAATGAGTAACGCCGACCTGATCAAGACCATTGAGGAAGCCTTTGAAGCGCGCGACACCATCAAGACCGCCACCAAAGGGCCCGTGCGCGACGCCGTCGAGACCGCGCTCAATTTGATGGATAGCGGTCAGGTTCGCGTTGCCGAAAGAAGCGACAGCGGCGATTGGGTGGTCAATCAGTGGGCGAAAAAGGCGGTTCTGCTGTCGTTCCGCCTGAGTGACAACGAGATTATCCCTTTCCAGAAGAGCGGCACCTATGCTAGCCGCGTGCACGGCTGGGATAAGGTGCCCTTGAAGTTCGGCGACTGGCAGACCGAGCAGTTCAAGGAGGCGGGCTTCCGCGCCGTGCCGGGCGCTATCGTCCGCCACTCCGCCTACATCGCCCCCGGCGTCGTGCTAATGCCCTCGTTCGTCAATCTCGGCGCCTATGTCGATAGCGGAACCATGGTCGACACCTGGGCCACCGTCGGCTCGTGCGCGCAGATCGGCAAGAACGTCCACCTTTCCGGCGGCGCCGGTATCGGCGGCGTGCTTGAGCCGCTTCAGGCCGGCCCGGTGATCGTCGAAGACAACTGCTTCATCGGCGCCCGCGCCGAGGTCGCCGAAGGCGTTCGGGTTTGCGAGGGCTCGGTGTTGTCCATGGGGGTCTACATCGGCGCTTCCACCAAGATCGTCGACCGCGCCACCGGCGAAGTCCACATGGGCCGCGTGCCGCCCTATTCTGTCGTCGTCTCCGGCACGATGCCCGGCAAACCACTGCCCGACGGCTCCCCTGGTCCCAACCTTTACTGCGCCGTTATCGTCAAAACCGTCGACGAAAAAACCCGCTCCAAGACCGGCATCAACGAGTTGCTGCGGGATTAGGGCGGCGTCCAGCCGGCAAACCCAAGGATTTCAACTCCTTCGCCAGCAGCAAGCCAACGCTGCCTTGCGCAAGAAACGGGTCGTGCGTGCAGGGCGTGCGTGTTTCACTCCCATCCCGGCAAAGACGCACGACCGGCGGTTGGGAGACCTGAGGTGCCGTGCCGGGGGGATTCAACGGTGCAAGGATACTGCTTGCTCTGGCCCCGGCGCTCGCCGAGGAGTCAAAGGCGCGCCTGCAGCCGGGCCGCTACCTTGTCAAGGTCCGCCTTGAGCTACCGCATCTTTCACCCGCCGACGTCATCAAGGACGTCACCATCTGCATCTATGACACCGCGAATCCGGCGACGGCACTGCGCGTTCTCTCCACCAATAATCCGCTCGGCGACTGCCCGGTCCATGGCCGGATGAATACCAGCGACGCCGTGAGCTTCGACGTAGCATGCCAGGGCA
>JAUWFF010000297.1 GCA_030607105.1 Filomicrobium sp. | reverse complement strand
GTCATTGACGCGGTATTTGGGGCCGGTCTCGCGCGTCCCCTAGAGGGGGAACCGGCGCAGCTTGCAAACAAGAAGCTTCATCTCCGTCGAGGCGGTTTGCTTGCCGTAGACGTTCCCAGCGGCCTGAATGGAACCACCGGCGAACCGCTTGGCGACCAGGTTTTCCGGGCTGACCGCACCGTCACGTTCTTTCGGCTTAAACCGGGGCACGTGCTCTATCCTGGACGCGATCTCTGCGGCGAAGTCGTTCTCGCGGATATCGGCATTCCCGAAGAGGCGATCTACCGGCGGACAGACGGCGAGCCGGTCCCGCAGCGCGGCGTTAGGCCCGACATTGAGCTGAACGGCGTACGGCAGGCCGTATCGGCGATACGGGAACGGCAACCTCAGACGCACAAGTATGACTATGGCCACGCCTTGATTCTGTCAGGCCCGCCGGCTGCGACCGGTGCCGCGCGCCTTGGCGCCCGCGCTGCGCTGCGCATCGGGGCTGGCCTGGTCACGGTCGCAAGTCCTTCTGAAGCGCTTCAGGAAAACGCCGCTAACCTTACGGCGATCATGCTGACCGCATGCGATACGGCCGAGCACCTTGGGCAATTACTCGGCGACAGGCGCAAGAATGCGGTACTGATCGGCCCCGGCTTCGGTGTCGGCGAGAAGACACGCAGCATGGTCCTAAAGGCCTTGGCTGCCCGCACGGCCGGCGCCGTCCTCGATGCTGATGCCCTGACATCGTTCGCCGACGAAAAAAACCGGCACGATCTCTTCGCGGCCATCAAGCAGCGTGAGGACGAATCAATCGGGCCCTGCACCTCACAAGTCGTGCTGACGCCGCACGACGGTGAATTTGCACGGCTGTTTCCAAATCTCGAGGGTTCGAAGGTCGATCGGGCCCGAGAAGCAGCGCGCTTGAGCGGGGCCGTCATTGTTCTGAAAGGCGCCGATACGGTGATCGCGCTGCCAACGCCACCCGCGGAGCCGGCGCACAGAGTAATCGTCATAAACACCAACGCCCCGCCCTGGCTCGCAACTGCCGGCTCAGGGGACGTTCTGGCGGGCGTCATCACCGGTTTGGTTGCACAGGGTGAGCACGCTTTTCCTGCCGCCTGTGCCGCCGTGTGGATCCACGCGGAGTGCGCGAATCGCTTTGGTCCCGGCCTGATCGCTGAAGACCTGCCTGAGATCGTCCCCGAAGTACTCCGCCATCTTCATACAAAACGGCGTGAGCTGAGGAATGCTGGTCGTTAGTGCTAGCCGGCGCTGGTTTCCGTTCACCTGACGTCAACCCTGCCGCGCCCATGCAACACAAATCAGGCCGAATGCTGCTATAGAGACTGTAGGCAGAGCTGCGCTGACCAAGCCAGCACCATCTATGGAGAGCATGCCATGAGCCAGCCTGCGCGCCTCGCCGCAGTGCTCGCGTTAATAACCGCCTCGCTGGCCGTTGCGCTCGCGCCGTCGCCGCTGGACGCTCGTGTCGGCGAGTCAACGCAGCTCTACGTGCGCAACGGCGCACTTGCTCTGCAGCGCGGTAAATCTAATGAGGCCATCCAGCATTATTCGACAGCACTGAGCGACCGCACCCTCGCCGATGATCGTCGCGCCACCATCCTCAACGATCGGGGTGTTGCCTATGTCCGGATGGGGCGGACGCGCGAAGCTATTGAGGACTTCAACAGGGCCGTTGAGCTCTTTCCGGAATATGCTGCCACCTACAACAATCGTGGCAACCTACTGCTCGCGCTTGGTCTGGCCGATGAGGCTGTGAAGGATTTCGATCGCGCCATCGTGCTCGCTCCAGGATATGCCGCCGCCTATAACAACCGTGCCGGCGCGATGATGCAGATTGGCAAGCCTGACAAGGCGATCCGCGACTTCACCCAGGCCGTCACGCTGTTGCCGGCCGCTGCCGCGCCGCTCGCCGGCCGAGGTCGCGCTCACTTGAAGCTGGACAGGCCGCATGCCGCTATTCGCGACTTTTCCCGCGCCGTAGGCTCAGATTCACGCTTCGCTTCCGGATATCGCAGCCGCGCCGAAGCAAAGCTTCGCGTCGGCCATTTCAACGAAGCCATTGAGGATCTGTCCCGCGCGATCGCATTCGATATCTCGAACGCCGAAGCATATTTGCTGCGTGGCAACGCCTATCTGTCCTCCGGCCAGCTCGAAGCGGCCATCGCCGACTTCAGCCGTGTCGTGGAATTGCGTCCGCAAGACGCGAGGGGATTAGAGGCCCGCGGTCTCGCCCACACCATGGCGGACGTGCAAGAAGCAGCTCTGACCGACCTTAATCGGGCCATCGAGCTCAATCCTCGTTCGGCGGTCGCATTCGCCTATCGCGGCTATGCTTATGTTCGCTCGGGACGACCCGAAATCGCCAAGAGCGATTTGCGGACCGCAAGCAAGCTTGACGCTGACAATGCCGAGGTCTTGTGGGCCAAAGCCTCCGCTGACGAGGCCAATGGCAACGCCGAGGCCGCCATAAAAGCGTATCGCAGAGCCCTTGATAAGAAACCCGGCTTCAAACGTGCTCTCGATGCACTGGCGCGCCTTGGCGTCCCCGAAGCCGTAGAAGGTGACCGCGTCGTCGACGGTCTGGGCACGGCCGGCTGGTTTGTCGTCACCAATCGCGGTCGCTATTTCGCGGTCAACAGAAAGCTCCCCAAAATCCGCGTGCCTCTCGAGATGATGGGGGAGGGCAAGCCGAGACTGTTATCCTGGGAGGAAAAGCAAAGGCCGTTCCGCCAGATCGGCGTCCTCACGTACCACAGCGGAGTCATTGAAGGACCGAAAGGTCCTGAGGAGATGGAGCAGGCCGCGATCATCGATTTGCGTTCTTCCAGCGTGGTTGCGATTGCACCACACCGCCTGGGCAAGAAGGTTGCCGGCTGGACCTGGTCGCCAAACGGTTCGGTGACCGTAGCCAGTGTCGACGGCGTCACCGATCAGTTCCAATTGCGCAAGGGCATCCCCGTCGTTGATCCAGCGTTGGCCGCGCGCAGGGCCAAACGTCGCAGAGATCGCCGCAGGGCCGGCGGACCGTCGTGGGCGCCCTGGGCTGATGATGGTGGATTTGGATTCGCCCAGCCGCGCAGTAACCGTCGCAGCCGTAAGTACCGAAAACGCCGCCGCAAACCAAAGACGATTTTCGATATGCTGTTTAACTGATGCAGCTGCGGCCCGGCCTGCTGCCGTTCAAACCTATTTTGCGGCCCGACAATCGGGGCCGGGCATGAAACGGCCGTTGGCTCACTGAACCGACGGCCGGGCCGATACGTTTCCCTGCTACCCCCAACACAGAACGAGGGATTTCCAAAACGGAGCCTTTGCCCGGCATGAGCAACCGCCCTATCATTGTTTGGTTCCGCCAGGACCTCCGCCTCGCCGACAATGTCGCGCTGACAAAGGCGGTCGAGGCGGGCGCTCC
>JAUWFF010000387.1 GCA_030607105.1 Filomicrobium sp. | reverse complement strand
CAATTGTCGCCTCCGCACGCGCCCTCATCGGCCCTGAAAGCGCCTTCATCGACAGATCGTCACTCATCAGCAATCCGTCAAATCCAATCTCGCGGCGAATGATGTCAGCAACAACGCACCGCGAAGTCGTCGCTGCCGCCTCGCCGTCGATCGCACCGTACACGACATGAGCGGTCATCGCCGCAGGCAGGTCGGATAAATACTGGAACGTCTGAAAATCACTGTCCCGCAGAGTCTCAAGGCTATCATCCACGATCGGCAACGCCAGATGACTGTCGCAGTTGGCCCGGCCATGGCCGGGAACATGCTTCATAACCGGCACCACGCCTCCGGCCATCAAACCCTCGGCAACCGCCCGTCCCAGCGCCACGATCGGGGCAACCGTTGTTCCGTAGGCGCGATCACCTATAACGTCATGGGCGCCGCGGACAGGCACATCGAGAACAGGCGCACAATCGGTGTTTATTCCGAGTTCCCGGAGATCCTTGGCGAGCAGTCGGAACACCAGTTTGGCAGCCTTCGCAGCGCCGTCCGCATCGGCTTCGTAAAGCCTCCCAAATGCCCGCGCGGGCGGCAATGCTCGGCCGAGTGGCGGGCGCAGCCGCTGCACCCGGCCGCCTTCTTGATCGATCAGCACCAGCACCTCGTCGGCGCCGATGGCTTCATTGGCTTGGGCGACGAGCCGGCGGATCTGATCTGTTGAATCGCAATTGCGCGCAAAAAGGATAATCCCCGCCGGACGCACGCTGGCGAGGAAACACTTCTCTTCGGTAGTAAGCTCAAGACCGGCAAGCCCGGTAATAAGACGGGACCGCATTTCACTAGCGATTAATAGTTCGTGATCCAACAACTTGGATACCCGGCGCTCTTCAACTCCTTGCAAAGAGCATTGGCGTTCTCACGTGATGAGGGCGGTCCGACCATCAAGCGGTGATAACGGCCTTTCTCTCCAAGGTTGGCTTCCCGAACATCGGGGGTCCGGTTCTTGAGAACGCTGCCAAAATTCTGCTGGATATCGGCGAATGTCTTAAGAGCCTCAAGCCGGCTGGTGCCGGACGCCGGAACCGACGCAAGCACCGCAACAAAGCCATTGCCTCCTGATGAAGCACGCGGTACCGCCGGTGCGGCCGGTTGCCGGGGTTTGGTGGTTGGCACGCTTGTCGACGGGGTCGCCCGAGCCACGGCCTTTGGCACCTTTGGTTTCGGCTGAACAACCGGGGGGGCCGGTTTTTTATTCACAACCGCCGGACGCACGGGCGAAAGGGCATTACCTGCTGTCTTGGGCGGCTTTACCACGATGGGTTTTCCGGCTGTCTGCGTCTTTTTGGCTTGCCTTTCAGCGGCCGCCCGCTGACCGGCAAAGCCGTCAACAACCGTGAGACCAGGCACCGACACAACCGGCTTGGACGGCGGCGCGCCGTAGGGCACCGGTGCTGCTCCCTGGTTCACCACACGGCCATCACGTCCAATCATCACCGTCGGCACGCGTCGAGATCCGCCATCGCTCTGCTTGGCCGTGGCGCGGCCTTCCTCACTGATACGGCCCATCATTTTGGAACCGCTGTGTTCGAACTTGCGCCCGCCAGGATCCGACGGCCGGGCCTTGTTAGCACGGCCATCTCCGCGTACGACTGGCGGCCCGGAGCTGATCTTGGTGCCATCTCCGATAAACGTCTTGTAACCGTATGCGAGGCCCGCACCGACAGCGATGACGCTGGCCAGCACACCGGCAACGAGAACGAGCCGAGACTTGCCCGAACGCGGAGCGTCCTCTTCCTCGTCATCTTCATATTCGGCGTCATTGTTGACAGCGATTTCCTGTCCATAGGCCGATAGCTCGGGGGCAATCGACGGCGCGTAAACATCTGGAACACCCGCAGGCTGCTGATAGATGTCCCCGCCCGACTCTTGCGGCCACCCGGAATTGGGGTCCTGCGTCGCAAGCGAAGCAGCGTAGTGGCCCGGCTGATATCCAGCCTCCGCGTAACCAGCCTCCAGCTGCTGAGCCCACTGATCTTGACCGGCATAACCCGAAGCATCTTGAGGGTCCGGCGCGTAACTGGCTCCAGTGTCAACGTAACTTCGCGGATCCGCATAAGATTGCCCGGACAGGGTTGGAACCGGCTGAGAATAGCCGCCATGTTCAGGTGGCGCGGTTGTCGGCCAATCTTCAAAAGTAGGTCCGCGCAAATGCTGATCGCCCGTGCCGTAATCACTGGCACCTGGATGGCCAGCACTGAGATCAGCAGCTAATGCTCCTGCTGTAGGCAAGCCAGGTTGCGCGAACGGACTGCCGGGCTGATGGCCGACCGGCGGCAGACGCGAAGCAAGCGATCCGAGTCCGTTGCCAGCGCCACCAACGCCGAGAGTTGGATGTGAATAAGGATCCTCGGCGACCGCACCTGGCTCATTGGGATATCGATAGGGATCGGCGGGTTGAGGCGCGGCCGGATAACCTGCAGGATACTGCCCATGCTGTGGCTGTGCATACGGATCGGAGAGGGCATGCTCTGAAGGCGGCTGCTGTGAGTAGCTAGGCTGCGCGGGCGCCGGCTGCTGCCCATCGTGCCAATGCTGCCCACCATGCGGTGCTTCTTCGTTCGGATAAGATTGCTGGCCCCAGTTGTGTTGAAGCTCCTGCGGCGGC
>JAUWFF010000341.1 GCA_030607105.1 Filomicrobium sp. | reverse complement strand
GTCGATGATTTCGGTGGGCGAAAAATCGAATGCCGGCATTTCGTCATGGCCTTCGATGGTACCAGTGCGGGATGCCTCGACCAGCATTTTAATCGGGTAACGTTGGTGAAGATCTCGAAATGACGTGTTGAGGTTGATGCGGGTCGGGCTCTCATCGGTCTTTCCGATGGCGTGGCATGCGGCGCAATGAGCGGCCGCTAGAGCCAGGCCGCGCTCCTGGCGCTGTTCTTCAGTGTCACTCCCGGCGCCGGCCAGGGAGACCGAGAAAGTGAAAATGAGGACCAGCAAAGCAGCCGGCCAATGACTGGTAGACATCATGTATGAAACCCATATTCGCTAAGTGCCCGCAGGCTCTATTGAGGTGGTGATCTATGCGTATCGGAGTACCAAAGGAAATCAAGGTTCATGAGTATCGTGTCGGTCTGTTGCCCGCCTCGGTACGCGAAGCGGTCGCGCATGGGCACGAAGTCCTGGTCGAAACGGGAGCCGCAGTGCGGCTGGGCTTTTTCGACGACGACTTCAGGGGAGCCGGTGCGAAGATTGTTGACACTGCCCATGAAGTATTCGGAAAGGCCGATCTGATCGTCAAGGTGAAAGAGCCGCAGCCCCTAGAGATCGCCATGCTGAGGCCAGGGCAGATTTTGTTCACCTACCTGCATCTGGCACCCGACCGCGCTCAGACCGAAGGACTTTTGGACGCCGGTGTCAAAGCGATTGCCTATGAGACGGTGACCGATGCGCGCGGCCGCCTGCCATTGCTGGCTCCAATGAGCGAGGTGGCGGGGCGCATGGCGGTGCAGGTCGGCGCACACTGCCTGGAGATGGAGCAAGGAGGGCGCGGCATGCTGCTGGGCGGCGTGGCGGGCGTGCCTCCGGCCAAGGTGGTTGTCCTCGGTGGCGGAGTTGCCGGATCGAACGCGGTGCGGACAGCCGTCGGCATCGAAGCCAATGTTACCTGCATCGATATCAGGATCGAACGCCTTTACGAACTCGACCAATGGTTCGGAGCGGCGCTCGATACGGTTTATGCGACACGTCAGGCGGTCGAGGAATACCTTAGAGACGCAGACCTGGTTATCGGCGCCGCGCTGCAGCCTGGTGCGTCTGCACCCCGGATCATCAGCCGCGAACTCGTTCAGGATATGAAACGCGGATCCGTGATTGTCGACATCTCCATCGACCAGGGCGGCATTTCGGAAACGTCGCGCCCGACGACGCACGCGGAACCAACCTATATCGAGGAGGGGGTCGTCCACTATTGCGTGACAAACATGCCAGGCGCCGTCGCCCGCACGTCAACGCAGGCGCTCAATAACGCGACTTTGCCTTTTGTGCTCGCGTTGGCGGACGTGGGCGCAGTGGAAGCTCTGCGCGCCGACCCGCACCTCCGCGACGGGCTTAACGTCTACAAGGGCATGCTGACGCATCGGGCTGTCGCCGAGGCACTCGCAATGCCATTTGTCGATGCAGCTGAGGCGATCAATGCCTAACCGAATGCGGGCTTGCCCCGGAAGTGGGCCCTTGTGCGGCCTGAGGAGACGACGACGTGAGACGATGGTCAATCACTGTTGGAAGCGTGAGCGGAATCGTCGTGCGTGTGCACATGACGTTCTTCCTTCTGCTGGCGTGGATTGGTACGATGTTGTGGCTCTACAAAGGGCCTGCAGCGGCGATTGACGGCATTGTGTTCGTCCTTTTCCTGTTCGCTTGTGTTGTGCTCCACGAATTGGGCCATGCGTTCGCCGCCCGCCGCTATGGTATAGGCACACGCGACATCACGTTGCTGCCGATCGGAGGATTGGCTTCGCTCGACCGCATGCCGGAGGACCCGGGCCAGGAGGTTGTTGTCGCGCTTGCCGGGCCGGCCGTGAACATCGTCATCGCGGCATTGCTCTTCTTGGTCCTAGGCGCACAGATCGATACGGGGGGCTTAGAAGGGTTCGGCACGGGTGCCGCAAGCTTCATTGCCCGGCTTGCAACGGTCAATCTCGTGCTAGCGGTATTTAATCTCATCCCTGCGTTTCCGATGGACGGCGGACGTGTTTTGCGCGCCTTACTCGGGTTTCGTATGTCACGGGCCAAGGCAACCCAGATTGCGGCCCGGATCGGACAGGCACTAGCGGTCTTGTTCGCGTTCATCGGTCTTATGGGGAACCCGATCTTGATCCTGATCGCCATCTTCATATTTTTCGCCGCAAGCGCCGAGTCCTACAGCGCGAGCATGCACGACTTCGCCCGCGGCCGCCCGGTTGAAGAAGCGATGATTTCTCAGTTCGAGTCGCTGCCGGAAAACGCCATGCTGGACGACGCCGCCAAGCTTCTGCTGGCGACGACCCAGCAGGAGTTTCCTGTCGTTGACAGTGACCAACGTGTATTGGGCTTTGTTACCCGCAAGTCCCTGATAGAAGAGCTGCAAACTAGCTCCGGTGCGCAGCCAATCAATACGGCCATCGAGCGCAATGTCTGCGCGGTGAATGCGAGGACATCGCTCGAAGACGCAGTTGAGCTTCTGGAGCGCCAAGGTGCGCCAGCAGTTGCCGTCGTTGCCGAGAGCGGGCGGCTTGTTGGTTACGTCACGCTGGAGAATCTCGCGGAGTTCTTCATGGTCCGCAGTGCCGGAGGTCTGAAGCGCTTGAACAAGCTGGCCTTGCGTAAGTAGACCGCAACGCTGCGCGAAACAGACATCGAGCAAAGCGGCGCCACGCGAGCATAGCCCGCCCTGCTAGTCCAAGCCCCGCTTCGCCAGAGCTCGCTTGCGCGCCTGCATGCGGTCGCGATCGGTAACGTGGATCAAGCCGGCGATTTGCCTGATGAGCGCATCTTCGTAAGGGTCGAGCGTTCCATCGGCGTAGGCGACGCTCCAAAGCATCTCAATGATGTGAATACGCTCGTCACCGCTCATGTGCAGGTTTATGTCGCGCGTAAACGGAAAGTACTGCTCCGTGTCGTCGACCTTCTCGTCCGCCTTGCGGATCAGGGAGCCCGTCTCTTCGGCAGACATATCGAACCTGTCGGCAAGGAGTGCTGCGATCATCTCGCGCTCGCTTTCCTTGAAGTCCTGGTCCATTCGCCCGGCCTCCAC
>JAUWFF010000082.1 GCA_030607105.1 Filomicrobium sp. | reverse complement strand
AGTTCTTCCCGAACGTTCTTCGTGCGGTTTTTCGGGTTCATAAAGGAGACTCTAGCTGGGCTTCGTAATGCCGTCGAGCGGCGGCCGGTTGCGTCGCGTGAGAGTTTGGTGCCGCTAACGCCGCTGGCCGATACGTCAGTTACTTGCTTGGCGTGATGGTCTGGTGTTCAAGGTTCGCGGTGGCAACTCCAAAATGCCGTGTCATGCATGGCCAAGACGGTCAACTCTCGGGCTGGTTGTCTTTCGATTTATCATTTGATTTTGCGGTGAGGAAATAGGTCAGGGCGGCGACGACCAGTGCGATGGCAGCACCGAACCCCAATAGATCCCGCTGGCCATCCCAGCTTACAACCTGTCCCAGGAACAACACGCCTAAGACGACGATTACAACGGCGACCAACTTGTCCTTGAGGTCATCCAGAGTCTTGATCGTCAGCCATTCGGGGAGTCGCACTTCTTGATCGATAAAGAGTTCGTAGAGGCCGAGGGCCACGATATAGAACACCGTGCCCAGCAAGAAGAGGTCCACGATCTCAATAAATTCCAAGGCGATGGCCTTGGCGCCCTTTCGTGAGACCTCCGCATCGCCGATCGTTTTCGCGACCAGCTGAGCTGCTTCAAGGCCGCCGTAGATGATTAACGTGGTTGCCGCGAGAAGTGATCCAACGACGGCCACGATGATCAGGTACCGGCTTGCGCCGAGCGCTCTGTTAAACATCAGGTCTCCCCAAGCTCATGATGAAAAGGGCATGATGCGGTCCTCCTACCCAACATGCTAGGCGGACGAAGGAGTGCCCGCCGCGCTAGTCTGTCGTTTGATGAAGCGATTGGCGCGCCGGAGAGGACTCGAACTCCCTCCTCCTTCCTAGTACAGTCTCGCTGGAATTAGGAATTGTCTTTTTCAACGGTGGTGCATGCCCATGATGCTCGCAGTATTTGTGGCCATGTCTTGTGCGCTGGTGCTGGCCTATCTCGGCCAGTGTAGATTATCCGTTGTGGTCCTGCTCGTCTGCTTCGTTCTCGCGGTCAAACTGTTCCTGTGGGAGATCTACAGTCCAGAATACGGCTTCCGCATGCCTTGGATTCAGACCGATCTCGTACCGGAGCATAAACACACAGAAGATGGACTGGTGTGAGGCATGAGCAACCTCCTAGATAGTCCGAGCATGCTCAAGACGGCAATCTGGCTCAACTATGCCTTCTTGTTTTCGATGATGTTCGTCATCGCCGGCATTCTGACGGCTGCGATGGTGCTGCAATACGGCTTTGGCGAACTGCCCTGCCCGCTTTGTCTGCTGCAACGCCTGGCGATGTTCGGCGTCTGTTTCGGTATTATTCAGAGTTTCCGCACGGGCTTCTCGTACCAGAATGCCGGAGTGAGCCTGTTGTTCGCGACGCTCCTGCTCGTCATTGCCGCGCGGCAGACCGTGCTCGACATTTATCCTCGACCGGGGCACGAGTATATCGGCTCGGCCGTTCTTGGAATTCACATGCCGGTCTGGTCGATCATCATTGCGTTGTGCATTCTCACCGCCTACGCGCTGAAGCTGATCGTTCTCGGTGACAGCAAGCATCTGACGGAAAGCAAAGCCAGCGACCTGCCGGTTATCGGCAGTATCGCCAACATCCTCGGTCTTTACGTTGTGGCCTTGTGCCTGGTGAATACGGTCTCTGTCCTGCTGCAGTGCGGCCTCAATGAGTGTCATACGTTCGGTTACCAGCTGCTGCAGTAGCGAGGATGTTTGCCGAGCTGGCAGTCACAGGAGTTGGCCGCGCGGCTTCTGTGCCGCGAGGAGATGTCGAAGCGGATCACATTTGCCAACGCCCAGATCTATAGGGTTGCGGGATTTCGACATAGTGTCGTTTTGTATGACGACCGTATCGCCTGGTATCAAGATGATATCGATGTCTTCCTATTGTCTCGTGCGCTCGCGATCGCTCATCAAATGGCTAGCATCGCGATGCCGATTGCCAGTAAGCCCGCCCACCATAGGCGACGCCGCGATCTCGGTTCGCGAAGAATGAGCGTTGCCAGCACGATCGAGACCGGTATCGAAGCCTGCCTAACAGCGCCGACATAGGCAGGGTCCGCGCGCAGCTGGAAGGCGGTCAGAATCAAATAGTAGGAGGCGTACGAAGTGACGCAAGCGAACGCGATGCGTGACCAGACAAGCTGTCCGCCTGCGTTACCCATCGGCTTCGGGCGAGGGCTTTTGGTAAACAGCCACGCAAGACCAAGTGACGCTGATACGATCAAGTAGACCCAGAATAGAAATACGTTAGGCTCGGCATGTTTCATCGCAACGGAATCGGCGAGCGTGTAAACGGCCGAGGCCACCATCGCCAGCAGGGCGAGGCCGAGCGCACCGACATTATCAAACAAACGCCCCGTCGGCTTCTGCAGCAGGAACCCCGACGCGATAATCACCAAGATGCCAAGCGCTGCGAGGGCCGAATAGGACTGACCGAACAGAACCCAGTTCAGCACCAGGATGATGAGTGGCGACGACCTTATGATCGGATAATAGATCGATAGATGCCCGCGACGCATCGCGGCAAGTGTTCCGAAATAGTAGCACCCGAGAGCGAGGCCAGAAATGACCGCGGGCTGCCAGGCTTGATGCGTAAGCGTCAAGGATTGGTCGCCGAGCAGCGCCAGGCCACCGGCCAGCACCACCCAGCCCAAACTGACGCCGAAGTATGCCGTGGCCGGATTGGTGATGCCCTTGAGGCTAATATCGCGCAATGGGTGCAGCAGCGCGGATAGTAGCACCATCATCAGGGCCTGGATTTCGATTTGACGTCTCCAATGCGAAAAGCGAAGGCGGAGTGCTGTGCGGCTTTGGCCGCGGTCGCGAGATTATACCGGGACTGGCCTGAAGGCCCAGGAATTGGCAATCCATCTCTCCTGCTGGCAGAGGAATTCCGAGTGCAACGTGGCTGACGAGTTTTTTGTTTCGTCCCAAGCGGTTTTCGCTGCGTGCATTGAAGTTCGGCCGAGCAACTGCTACCGGGGCATCGGTACGCCCACTCGCTTTAAGCAAATCCACCATGACGCGCGAGCTCAAAAAACCTGAATACCGCTACATCAACGACCTGAGACGCCATGAATTCATGCAGTCTCACGCCGTCCAGGTTCGCCGGACTATCGTTCCGGTCGGCCTGTCGCTCGTATTCCTCACCGCCATCGCGCTTTACGTCGGCGCCATTGGCGTGAGTGAGGGATCCCTCCTTATCATCTGCGCGGCGGTTATCGGCGGCTACATGGCCTTGAATATCGGCGCCAACGACGTCGCCAACAACATGGGCCCTGCCGTTGGCGGCAAGGTGCTGACCATCACTACGGCGATCTTCATCGCCGCCATTTGTGAGAGCGCGGGCGCGCTTCTTGCCGGCGGCGACGTCGTCAAGACGGTCGCCAAGGGCATCATCCAGCCAGGCGGGGAAGTGAGTGTCGTCGAGTTTCGCTACCTTATGCTGAGCGCGCTCCTGGCCGCAGCTCTGTGGATAAATTTGGCAACGATACTGAGTGCTCCTGTCTCCACCACCCATTCCATCGTTGGTGGTGTGCTTGGAGCTGGCGTTGCGGCGGCGGGTGTAGGTCTCGTCAATTGGGTGACGGTGAGCAAGATCGCGGCAAGCTGGGTCATCTCTCCGGCGTTTGGCGCGGTGACATCGGCCGCGCTCCTGTATTTCATCAAGACAAGGATTCTCAACGTGCCCGACCGCATCGCGGCGGCGCGCAGGTGGATTCCGATCCTCATCGCACTCATGGCTGCGGCCTTTGCTGCCTATATGGCGATGAAGGGACTGAAGAAGGTCTGGCAACCCTCTCCCGCCATGATCCTGCTGTTCTCGAGCGCTGCTGCTCTAGGCGCGTGGCTTTTCGCTCGGCCATATGTCGAGCGGCGTACACATGATCGACGGAACCGCAAGAAAGACATCTACCCGCTTTTCGATCTGCCATTGATCATCGGCGTGGCGCTGCTGTCATTCGCGCATGGCGCAAACGATGTCGCCAACGCTGTTGGCCCCTTGGCAGCTATCGTATCCACGTTTGATCAGAGCAACGAGGTGGCAAGCAAAGTCAGCATCCCGTTGTGGGTGATGGTGATCGGCGCGGTTGGGATCGCGGTTGGGCTTTGGCTGTTCGGCCCCAAGCTCATCTCCGTGGTCGGCGAAAAGATCACTCGCCTGAATTCATCGCGTGCCTATTGCGTTGCTTTGTCGGCAGCCATCACCGTGCTCATCGCCACCAGCCTCGGACTGCCGGTCAGCTCCACGCATATCGCCGTCGGTGCCGTCTTCGGAGTTGGTTTTCTGCGCGAGTTCATCGAGAATCCGAACCGGCGCAAGTTGCGCCCAGGTCACAAGCTGAATGCGACAGCGGCGGCAGCCTTCAATAGCCGCAAGTTGCGCAAGAGCCGCCGTCTCGTCCGCCGCAAGTTCGCACTGTCGATTGCTGCGGCCTGGATCATCACGGTTCCTGCGTCGGCTGCTCTGGCGGCTGCGATTTATACCGTTCTGCAGCATCTGTGATCCATGGCCGCAAGGCCTTGAATTGCTGGATTAGGATGAGATAGTCATCGCGATATGCAACTTTCGGGGCGTCTTCCAGCAGCGCCCAATGGCGCTGGCGACGCTTCATCTCGGGCCAGACATTCTCCTGCTTCTGCACGAGATAGGGATAGTAGGTGACGACGTTTTTCTGCACGCCGGTCTGGGTCTGCTTGCCGATGACCACCGTGCACGGAAAGTCCTCCAGGACGGTCCCACGCACACCCGCCTCTTCGAAGCCTTCGCGATTGCAGGCATCGACATGCGTCTCGCCAGGCTTGCGCCGCCCCTTCGGCAGGATCCAGCGTCCCCGCGTCTGCGATGTCACAAACAGCAGCGCGACTGCGTCGCCATTCGTCTCGAACGGTATGATCCCGACCCTATGCATGCTCTCGTCATTGCTCATTGTTGCCGGTCTGGCAAGCAGCCACAGCGGCGTCCCACATCAAAGGTCAGCTATCTCGCTCGCTGATTTGGCTGAGTTGGGCGCCGGCCACGGAAACGCTTACCGAAAAAAGCGTCGCCGAGCCAGACTTCGCCTACGCGACATATCGATGAACATGGAAAAGGTATCAGTCCAAGTAGCGCAGTCGAGCCTAGTTCGGATTCCAAAACCGCGAAGCTTCTGATTGCAATACTTTTGGATTTAAGACGTAGACGCGCCGGCCTTCGAAGCGGACATTGCCGTCTTTTTGCAGCCTGGCGATAGTTCGTGACAGTGAAGCGGGGTTGGTCCCCAGTAAGTCTGCTAGGTCCTTGCGTTGGATCGGAAGCTCGATCTGGAAGCGCTTCGTACTATCCGCTTCACAAGTTCTTTCATCAAACATCGCCAGCAAGCTCAACAGCCGGCTTTTCAGTTGTGCGGTCAGCAATTCAGCACAGATCGCTTCAGTATGGTCCAGCGCTTGTAGGGCGAAGTTGAGAATCTGCCCACTTAACCGTGCGTTACGTTGAGCTAACCATTGGAAGACTGACCGACTAACGATCATCACTTCGCTCGATGTGAGCACCTCGGCAGTATTCTGATGTGTTGCCTCTGCGATCATTGCACGATACCCCAGTATGCCGCCTGCGCGGCAGAGGCGGAGCAGTGCTGAATTCCCATTCTCATCACTTCGACGCAAGCCAACTAAACCGGTTCTGATAAAATAGAGTTGTTGGCACTCTTGGCCCTGTGAGAAAAGAGTTCTGCCGGCAGCGTATGTTTTGGTGCGGGTGGCTTCGCGAAAAACCCTTTCGTCGTTTTCGTTGAGTCGTTCCAAGATGTTGTCATAGGCGCGACATCCTAAGACATCGTCGCGTTCTTGTGCGGGCTTCATCAGCAAGGCGTCCTCCTTGGAGGAACTTATGCAGTGTTCCTCTAGTTCCGGCCTTGTGAGCCTTTTTGTAAAGTGGCTCGAACGGCCTGCCTGATCTCGACCCACGTCCACATTGCGTCCACCTCACCTCGTTCGCGAAGTTCGAAGATGCGCAGATTGATCTCCTGGAGGGCGCACATTTTTGGTATTGCAGACTGCAGTAACATTAGCACCAAGATGTTTTACAAGCTGGACTGCGGCTGAACCGATGGCACCTGTTGTGCCATTAATAAGGACGCTTTGCCCGCTCTGAATATT
>JAUWFF010000381.1 GCA_030607105.1 Filomicrobium sp. | reverse complement strand
GATGATCTTCTTCCCGTCAGGCGAGAATCGCGGCGCGAAGGTCATCCCTGGGAAATCACCGACCACCTGCCTCTGGCCAGTCTCAAGGTTCATCATGAAAACCCTCGGCTGGCCGGTACCATAAGACATGAAAGCGATCTGCTGGCTAGACGGAGAAAACCTCGGCGTAAGCACAAGCTCACGTCCGTTGCTGAGCATTCGTACATTGGCTCCATCCTGATCCATGATGGCAAGCCGCTTGACGCGCCGTTTCTTGGGTCCCGTCTCGTCGATATAGACGACGCGGGTATCGAAGTAGCCCTTTTCGCCCGTCAACCGCTCATAGACCTGATCGGCGATGATATGTCCGATGCGCCGCCAGTTCTTCGCAATCGTTGTGAAACGCTGCCCGGAAAGCTGCTTGCCCCGCGTCACATCCCACAGTCGGAATTCAGCACCGACCCGGCCGTCCGATCGGCGCAAAACGCGGCCGACCACCAATGCGTCGGCCCGAATTGCGCGCCAATCAGGAAAGCGAGGCGCCCGGTTGACGTCGCTGATGCGCTCTAGAAACGATGCCTGATCAAGCGAGCGAAACAGTCCTGAGCGCTCCAAGTCCGCAGCAACCACGCCGGCGATATCCGCAGCCAGTTTAGGATCGTCACCAAGAAAGCCCGGAATGGCAATCGGGATAGGCGCGATAGTGCCCTGGCGCTGAGTGCCACTGAGGCCCTGCGCGTGCACGGAAGTGGCAACCAATGAGGCTAACAACGCGAGTAACGCAGCCAAGCACGCGGCACCGTCATACCAGTTGCGCTGATTCCGGCGGCCTGCGCGCCGGTCAATGCGGGCTTGCTTCATCGTTAAGCTACCTCATCCTGAAAATGGGTTTAAAGCATCTGCCGTGGATCAAAGTTCCACTCCGTGATGTGACGCCACGCCTCGTAACTTTTGCTCGGTAGCCGAAACGGAGCCGCACATTTGACCGCCCGGATGGCCGCCTCCGCCGCCACGCGGAACGTAGGGTCACTGCTTCTTCCAATCACTTTCGGCTCACCTTCTAGCTCACCATCACGTTTGAGGCGCCAGGAAAGCCGCACCGGCACAACCTCTATCCCGCCTCCGCCGCCTGGCAAACGCCAGCAATCCTTGATTTGCGCACTGATCTGGCCCTTCAGGAGATCCGCTTCGCGCGCCGTCAATTGATCCCCGGAGCCCTCGCGCTCTCCGGCAACAGGACCCAGATACTCTGATTCGAGCGAAGTTCCCGACCGACGACTGCCGCGCTCCTCCGGTGTCTTGTCCAGTAGCGCAGCCATGCGCTTGGTGAAGTCCTCCTGCTTCTTCTTCTTCTTCTTCTTTTTGGCCTTCCTCTTTTTCTCAGCTTCCCGCCGTTTCTTCTCAGCAAGCTTGCGCTTTCGCTCAGCTTCCTTTCGCTGTTTTTCCCGGTATTTGCGCTGGATTTCAGCCTTCTTCTTGCGTGCCGCGGCATCCTTATCCGGCGGAGCGGGGGCCGGTGGCGAGGACGCATCGATCTTTTCGGCGATCTTATCGGGCTGCGGAGGTGGCGTTTCGGCTTTTGGCGGCGTGGGCGGCTGAGGCGGCGGCTCCTCGACCGCCGGCGGCGGTGGCGGCTTGGGCGGTTTCGGTTTGGGAGCTTCTTTCTTCGTGACTTGCGGCTTTTCTACCGGCGCCTTCTTGGCTTCCAGCTTCTTCGACTCTGGGTCGCCCTGCTTCAGTTTGGTGAACTCAGCAATGGTTATGATCTCGGCTTCAATGGTCGGCGAGGCTGGCTCAGGCAGGTGCGACGTGCCCAGGATCTCCAGCGCCGCCCAAGCAAGCAGCGCACCGTGCAACGCGACCGAAAAGATGAGGCCGATCGCCTGCAACTGACTAGCCCTCCTCGAGGTCGGTCACGAGCGAGATTTTCTTGAAACCACCAGCGCTGATGCGTCCCATGACACGCGCCACCACACCGTAAGCAACACCTTTGTCGGCGCGTACAAAGATTGTCTCGTCGTAGCCGTTGGCTGCAATGGCTTCCAGCTTGGGTTTGATTTCATCGAGTCCGACCTTGGTCTCCCCGATGTAGACATCGCCGCCCCCGCGCACCGAGACCGCCAACGGTTCCTTGTTTGATTGCAGTTGATTGCCCTTGGCCTGCGGCAGCTCCAGCGGCACACCGACCTGCAGCAATGGCGCGGCGACCATGAAGATGATCAACAACACCAGCATCACGTCAACAAACGGCGTGACGTTGATCTCCGCCATTGGCGCATGCCGCCGGGACCGGCGTCTTCGCCCGGTGTTCTGGTGGTTTGCTTTGATGCTTGCGCCCACGCGCCGCTCCCAGTCTCGCCTTAGGCCAAATCACGTCCCCGCATCAATCTGCCGGGAGACGATCGCCGCGAACTCGTCAGCAAAGGCCTCCAGCCGCTGTCCGATCCGCGCAGAATCAGCCGAGAACTTATTGTAAAAGATGACAGCCGGTATGGCAGCGAGAAGACCAAGTGCGGTTGCAAATAGGGCTTCTGCGATCCCCGGCGCGACCACGGCGAGATTGGTGTTCTTCGACACGGCAATCGCCTGGAAGCTGGTCATGATGCCCCAGACCGTCCCGAAAAGCCCGATAAACGGGGCCGTGGCACCGACCGTGGCCAGAAACAAAAGCCGCCGGTCAAGCCGCTCCATTTCCCGCGCAATG
>JAUWFF010000155.1 GCA_030607105.1 Filomicrobium sp. | reverse complement strand
AAACCCTGCATACTGACCAGCAAGCTGCATGGTTTCAGGGGTCCCAGACCGTTTGCGGCCGAAGAAAAAGTCGTAGCCGATTACTACATGCGACACGCCGAGCCAGCCGACCAGGATATCCTCGATAAACCCCGTCGCCGTCCGGCTGGCAAACTCCTGATTGAATTCGACAACCACCACCAGGTCTAGACCCGACGCCTCCAGCAACCGCAGCTTTTCGGTGAGCGGAGTCAAACGAAAGTGCGGTTCTTCAGGGTGAAAGAACTCCCGCGGATGCGGCTCGAAGATAATGACACCTGCTGGCCGGCCCTTGTCACGGGCCGCCGCCACCGCTCGCGAAATCAGGGCCTTGTGCCCCCGATGCACGCCATCGAAGTTGCCAATCGCGAAGACTCCGCCGCGCGCGCCTTGCGGAACTTTATCTCCATCACGGATGAGGATCATGACAGTTATGGGAACCTATGGTAACGAGCCCAATGCCGGCGCACTGCTATTAGGCGGGCCCCCCCCGCCTTGCAAGCAACTTTGCATTGAGCACCGATTACTCCGGCCGCCCGGGCACCATCATTATCGCCTCGCCGTCGAGAACGACCTTGCCGCAAACAGTGCAGAAGCAATCAAATCGCGCCCGGTTTTTCGCCGGCATCAAATCAACCACAACCACCCTGGCGCTCACTTCATCGCCAACCCTCACCGGTGCCTTGAAGTTCAGCGATTGCGACACATAAATCGCACCCGGCCCCGGAATCTTCATTCCGAAGACGGTCGAGATGAAGCTGGCCGTCAACAATCCATGGGCAATTACCTGCTTAAAGATCGTTTTCGCGGCAAACTCGGGGTCCATGTGTACGGGGTTATAGTCACCCGAAACACCCGCGAAGGCTTCGATATCGGCCATGGTGACGGTCTTCGATACCGAAGCCTCCATGCCCAGTTCGAGGTCCTCGAAATAGTAGGTTTTCCCCGTCTCCAGCATTAATTCAGCTTCTCCCGGCCCCACCATTTGCGTTTCTCGCCTTCTATTTCGGCGCCTACTGAGTTGGGCACACTAATAATGGAAAAAGCCATGAACAACAGGGGCAATAGTCCCAGGGCCTTATCGGGCCAGGACAGCAGCACGGCTGCCGTCTGACCAAATTTCATTGAAAGGCGATCTTGCAATCTGCCCCTTTGCGCGCTTATGTACCCGAAATCCCCGAAGCGTTACTAACGAGTTGTAGGTCTGCCGGCACTTAAAAATGCCGCCTGCGGATCGGAAAAGAGAACGTATGAGCGATCGCAAGCCTCTCATGCCTAAAGCGACAGCCGTCTGGCTGGTCGACAATACTGCGCTCACATTTGAGCAGATTGCAGAGCTTTGTGGCCTGCACACCCTTGAAGTAAAGGGCATTGCCGACGGAGATGTCGCACAAGGCATTAAAGGTATGGACCCCGTTACCTCGGGTCAGTTAATGCGCGAAGAAATCGAACGCGGCGAGAAAGACCCCAGCCACAAACTTCGCATGGCCGAACAAAAGGTTGTATTGCCGCAAACCGCGACGCGAAAGAAGCGGCCACGCTACACGCCGGTTTCCCGCCGCCATGATCGGCCGAATGCGGTTCTATGGTTGCTTCGCCAACACCCAGAATTGAAGGATAGCCAGATCATAAGGCTCGTCGGCACGACCAAACCAACCATCACGCAAATCCGCGAGCGAACGCACTGGAATACACCAAACCTGGTGCCTCAGGACCCGGTGACACTTGGTCTGTGCAAACAGCTGGACCTCGACGCTGAAGTGCAAAAGGCCGCGAAGCGGGTCGAGGCCGCGCATCCCGCCGGCACCCCTGTCCCTGATCCCGGCGGTGCACTATTGCCAGCTTCCGAAACAGTGCCCGGACTAGGCGCGCATCCTGACTTGGAGCCAGCTAGTCGCGAACAGTCCGACGCTGAGGAGGAAGCAGCTGTCTTCGCTCGCCTGCAGCAACTCTCCAGCGGTTCAGAGGAAGCAACCAGCGACGACCAGTCCGATGTCACTCTGCCCGAACCTGTCGAGGAAGTTGCAGCCGAGCCATCGTCCAAAGCGGAAACGGATGCAAATGCGGGCGCGGATGCGGAGCCGGTCACACCCGATGAGACCTCCCAATCCGAGGCTGCCGCTGAGCCCGAAACCGAAGAGCAGAAGGACTAAAGCCGTTCAGTGGTAAATGGAGACAAGTATGTCCCTCATCCGGCGTGCCGCGCCAGTGGGTCGGCGTAGCCGCGCGTAACCAAGTTATGGACAAGCCCCGGCCAGCGCACCAGCATGCCGCCGCTTGGGGACCGTAAGGGCCGGGTGAAGGATTACACCTGGGCCTGACCGCTCTAGGCCCCCAGACCCCGCCCGGCAAGGACTGTCTTGATCTCATCAAGAATCGCTGGGTCATCAATCGTCGCCGGCACCGTCCAGTCCTGGCCGTCGGCGATCTTCCGCATCGTCGCCCGCAGGATCTTTCCTGACCGGGTCTTCGGCAGACGCTGCACCACCATCACGTTCTTGAACGCCGCCACAGGTCCAATCTCCGAGCGCACCAGCTTGACGATCTCTGTCTCGATTTCCTTGTGGTGGCGGCTGACCCCTGCATTCAACACGAGAAATCCAGCCGGCAGCTGACCCTTGAGCTGATCAGCAACCCCAATGACCGCGCACTCGGCCACATCCGGGTGTGTCGCAACAACTTCCTCCATCTGGCCGGTCGACAGCCGATGACCCGCCACATTGATCACGTCGTCCGTCCGCGCCATGACGTATACATAGCCGTTTTCGTCGACATAACCTGCGTCCGAGGTCGAGTAGTACCCTTCAAACTGCGACAGATAACTGTCCCGGAAGCGCTGATCGTCACCCCAGAGCGTCGGCAGACACGAAGGCGGCAATGGTAGCTTGATGGCGATCGTCCCCTGCTCACCGGCCGCCAGTTCCTGGCCGTTATCATCGAGCACGCGCAGGTCATAACCCGGCATCGCCACGGTCGGCGAACCATGCTTGACCGGCAGAAGGCCGAGGCCAACCGGATTTCCGGCGATCGCCCAGCCGGTTTCCGTCTGCCACCAGTGGTCGATCACCGGAACCTTGAGCTTCGATTCCGCCCACTGAATCGTATCAGGATCGGCCCGCTCACCAGCAAGGAATAACGTTCTCAAGCACGACAGATCATAATTGCCGATGAACTTGCCCTCCGGATCTTCCTTCTTGATGGCGCGGAACGCCGTTGGAGCCGTGAACAATGCAGCGACCTTGTGCTGCGAGATAACCCGCCAGAACGCCCCCGCGTCCGGTGTTCCCACCGGCTTGCCCTCGTAGACCAGTGTCGTCGCTCCGTGTAGCAGCGGCGCGTAGCAGATGTAGGAATGCCCAACGACCCATCCGACATCAGAAGCTGCCCAGAAGACCTCGCCCGGCGCAATGTCGTAGAAATTCTGCATCGTCCATTTCAGCGCGACCATATGCCCGCCGTTATCGCGTACCACCCCTTTCGGCTGCCCCGTCGTACCGGAAGTATAGAGGATATAGAGCGGATCGGTGGCTTTGACGGCGACAGGATCGACCCTACGGGACCGGGCCTTGAGATCGGCAACAGCTTCCGCCCAGTTGTAGTCGCGCCCTGGTATCAGGCTCGCCTGTGCCTGATCGCGCTGCAAGATGAGACATGCCGTCGGTTTATTCTGAGCCGTTTCGATTGCCTGGTCGAGCAGCGGCTTGTACTCCACGACCCGGCTGCCTTCTATGCCGCATGAAGCTGAAAGAATGGCAACGGGCTTTGCATCGTCGATGCGTGTCGCCAGTTCATTGGCCGCGAAACCACCGAACACGACCGAGTGGACCGCGCCGATCCGCGCGCAAGCCAGCATCCCCATTACTGCTTCGGGGATCATCGGCATGTAGATGAGGACGCGGTCGCCTGTCTTAACGCCCATATCGACCAGAGCGGCCGCCAGCGTGGCCACCTCGTCGGTCAACTCGCTGTACGTGTATGTCTTTACCGTATCAGTGACGGGGCTGTCGTAAATGAGCGCCGGCTGGTCGCCGCGACCCGCTTCAACGTGCCGGTCTAGGCAATTGTAGGCCGTGTTGCACTCCGCACCTGCAAACCATCGTCCATACTGACCCATGTACGGATCTAGGACCTGATCCCATAGTCTGTACCATGAAACATCACGAGCCGCTTCGCCCCAGAAGGCTTCCGGATCATTGCGCCATGACTGATAGACTTCGTGATATCGGCTGGATGCTTGCGACATGAGAACGCCTCCCGGATACAAAGCTCTTGTTGTGCTTGGGTATTTCTGTGTGCTCCCGTTACCCAAGAAGCGCAATACTGCACCGCATGCGCAATTGGGCTAATCGCCGGCTGCTGTTTATCAGCATCCAGCAGGCCGGCTTCAGACCATCGTCGACGGTGGATCGGCAAACAGATCAGCGCGCGAGGATCGCGGTGTCGGCTTTTTGCGGGACGGCGAGGGTTGCCCAGACGCAGATCACAGCCAAGGCTCGTCAAGTTGAGGGAAGCGACTGTGCGCCAACCATAGAAAGGCGAACTGTATACGAAAGTGGGCATCCGTGCCGCACTTCGACTGGCCGCAAATGGACTAAGAGCGGCTTCAAACGAACAACACCAAAGGCGTTAGCGCCAAGAGCGTCGTCAGTATGAACAGGGCGACACCCTCACGAGTTGAGCTGCACATAGCGACGCCTCCCTAATTAGCGAGCCGACTCACAACCAATCCCTTGGATCAATGGAGATAGGTTAACCGATACCAAGCCGCCTGCAACCGCCGAGC
>JAUWFF010000400.1 GCA_030607105.1 Filomicrobium sp. | reverse complement strand
CCGTTCAACGGGTCCTCGATGGCGCTGCAGTTCACCGGACCTAGCCGCAGCCGCTCAAGTGCAAGGTGATAGGTGTCGGGTGCTGGCTTCTTGGCTGCTACTTTATCGCCAGCAGCGGTGACATCGAAGACCTCGGCGGGGTATTGGGCGAAAAAATTATGGCAAAGTGCTCCCGCGTTCGACGGGCTGGTACTGGTTGCGACGGCGAGAGTGAGATCGAGTCGGCGGGCTTGCTTGATTAGAGCCATAATACCAGTCGCAGCTCGAGTTCACCCTTGCCGAGCAGTTTGCCGAAACGGGCTGTTTTCGCGCGGTGCAGTTCCGCGATCCGGGATTTCCAGGGGGCGGGGTGCGGGGTCGATGGCAACATCTTCGCGTAAGTACAGAGTGATCCGCTCCCTGCTGCCGATGGTTTTCAATTGTCTTACGAAAGTTTTATAGCCCCACTCCCAGTTAGGTTCGCAATCTGGCCGGTCGCGGTTTATGTCGAACGCTGCGAATGTTTCATTAAATGTGAGCGCCGATGTAACTCTTCAGTTTCGGCCAGTGTGCAGTCGACGTCGAAGGTCAGGACTTCGATCTGCATTGTTCAATCCTCGACGGCAAATCGCGCGACGAGCCCAGGCAGCTCTTCAAAGGATTGGAACTTCGCGGCGTAGGTGAGTTCATTTACGGGTTGCTTCCGATAGCCCTCGGTGAACAGAAAGAACGGAACGCGGGCAGCTTCCGCGGTTGCCGCATCCACGTCGCTATCGCCGACGTACAGCGAGAAGGGCTGTTTCAGTTCGGCTATTGCCTTGAGCAGAGGTGCTGGGTGAGGTTTCCGTTCCGGCAGCGTATCACCGGCAATGACGACGCTGACGAGATCGTGCCATCCCAACGCGTTGATAAGTGCCCTTGTCGGCGCCATCGGCTTATTGGTGCAGATCGCCAGGCGGTGTCCGCTCGCGGAGAGTTTTTTCATGGCCGCCTCGCAGCCGGGCATGGGTTTGTTGGCTTGGGGAGGTGCTTCGGCATAAAGCACCATGAACCGGGAGAGCCTGTCTGCGAATTCCTCAGGCACAAGTGCACTTCTTGTCTTGAGCGCCTGCTCTAGAAACTTGGCGGCACCGTTGCCGACATAGTGACGGGTTTCAGCGAGATCGAGGGCGGGGAGGTTCAATTCCGCCATCAATGCGTTGGCGATATTGCGGATTGCCGGCGCGCTCTCGACGAGCGTTCCGTCCAAGTCGAAGACGATGCTCATCATGAGGGCTTACGCGGCCGGTAGGGAAGCGCCTTGCGCGCGTTCCGCGGCTTGACGGATGGCGCGGATGTTTTCCGCGTAAACACCAGGGTTGTTTGCCGAACCGCCTTTGAAGACAGCCGATCCGGCGACCAGAACATCGGCGCCTGCTGCTGCGACGAGCGGCGCCGTCGCCGGTGTAACGCCACCGTCGATTTCTATATGGATTTCGCGGTCGTCGATCATTTCGCGAAGGCGGGTGACCTTGGGCACCATGGCTTCGATGAACGATTGACCGCCGAAGCCGGGGTTGACGGTCATCACGCAGACGAGGTCAAGGCGGTCGAGGACATACTCGATTGCTTCGGCGGGTGTCGCAGGATTGAGGGCCGCGCCAGCCTTACAACCTGAAGCGCGGATCGCCTGCAGCGTGCGGTCGAGATGGGGACCGGCTTCTACGTGCGCCGTGATGATGTCGGCTCCGGCTTCGGCGAAGGCCTCGATATAAGGGTCGACGGGAGCAATCATCAGATGGACGTCCATCACGGTCTTGATGTGGGGTCGGATCGCTGCGCAGGTCTGAGGGCCAAACGTGATGTTTGGGACAAAGTGGCCATCCATAACATCGACGTGCACCCAGTCACAGCCTTGTGTCTCGATGGCCTCGCATTCGGTGCCGAAATTGGCGAAGTTGGCCGAGAGGATCGAAGGTGCGATTTTGATTGCGCGGTTGAAAGCTGTGTTGGTGCTCACAGACGGGGCTCCCAAGTTTGTCAGTGCCGAGACTGCCACTGAAGGCGCGGCTCTTACGGATATCCTGTTCGTCAATGGTGCTCAACGCTGTGGCATCGAGCGGCCCGTTAGCGGATTCGAACAGACGGTTCGCCTGCCGCAGACGGGCGCGGTCAAGGGCGTTCCGAATGGCCGCGCATTTGCGAAATGGGATTAATTGCGGCGCACGTCAATGTACTCGCGCATGGCTGCCTTGGGTGCCGGCATGAATATGTAGCTTTGGTTGGCAAGCATGCCCTTGGAAATCTTGAACAATTCGTCGTTGGTATAGTCGGGAAAGTCAATGCGGTGAGCCAAGTTCTTGTTTCGCGCTGGGTGGGCCGATCGCGTTCGTTGTTCGGCGCTTGCGATTTTTTTGCAGCGCACACAATATGCCGGCCATGTCCGAGCAGGCGCTGCATATCCTAATTATTGACAATAACCGGCTCCGAGCCTCGATCATCGAGGATGGGCTGAGAGAAGGTGCGTGCGTTCGCGTCACGGTG
>JAUWFF010000178.1 GCA_030607105.1 Filomicrobium sp. | reverse complement strand
GGTATTCGAACGTCTGTGGTTGTTGATCACTCGCGTTATGCCGGATTTCACCGCGAACCCGCATTCCAACCAGTCCCTCAAGCCCGCTGCCGCGAGCCAGACGCATGAGAAATGTTTCCGCCTGATCCTCAAGATGATGCGCCATGAAGATATCGCGGCGGAACAATGAGAATGCATCGCTATCAGCCAATCCGGCAAGGACCCCGGATTCGGCCCTCAAGACCTCCAGGATAAGACGCCGACGGGCGTCACGGGCCGCCTCCTGCAGGCCGCTATGTGGCTTGTTTCCAGTCCAACGCAGGACTTGATGAGGTAAACCGAGTTTTTCCGCTTCGTCGGCCACGAATTGCGCTTCCGCGGCGGACTCCTCCCGCAATCCATGATCAACCGTTAGCACGACCAGAAGAGGCGGCCCCCCGCGTGCCAAGAGCTGCTCTCGCGTCGTGATACCCATAAGCCAGTCCGGTCGCGTCAGGCCGGCGACATGCATGTTGTCCGCATTCAGCTTTGAATGCCTGACCTGCTGCGCTTGCCACCAGCCCTTCCAGTAGGACTCGATCTTGGACGACGAGCACCAATCCGCCGCCAAATGCATGAGCGCCATGCTGTCAGGACCACCAGACACACATAGCGCCATTAGCCCATCGCAAGCAGCATCAAACAGCCGATCACGCTCCTCCACGGTGATCGGCAGCGCGCCATCTGGGTTCTCAGACATACATAGTCAACGCCGCCTTAAACGGTGCTCAACATCCCGCCCGCCTCCGCTCGGATTGGGCCCGGCGGCGGACATGCTCCGGCGCGTTGGGAAACTGCGACGACAGTTCCGAGAACGAAGAGCAGGCGGCACTCCGCTGCCCCAATCGTTCTAGTGACATGGCTAGCTTAAGCAGACTGTCCGGCGCCTTGGCATTCTGCCGGTGTTTCTCATAACCCTCCAGAAAGGCCGTCGCCACCGTCTTGTACTCGCCCCTTAGATAATGGGTCTCACCGAGCCAGTACTGCGCACTTCCGGCGAGCTCATGTCTTGGATGCTGCGCCAGGAAATCTCGGAACGACGCTTCCGCCGCCCCATAGTCTTGTTGCAGCAGATAACTGTAAGCCTTTTCGTACATCTGCTTGGCATCCCCACCCGAAAGCAGACCGCCAATGCCATCATCTTGCCCACGCGTAACAGTCGTCGAGCCAAAACCTCCAAATGCATCAGTGTCGTTGAGGTTCTGAGAACTCACCGGTGCCTGAGGTGCGGTCGCATAAGTGCGGCCGGC
The DNA here is from genome assembly GCA_030607105.1 of Filomicrobium sp. Lineage (GTDB taxonomy): Bacteria > Pseudomonadota > Alphaproteobacteria > Rhizobiales > Hyphomicrobiaceae > Filomicrobium. The sequence continues at coordinate 3,191 of JAUWFF010000178.1, read as the reverse complement.
TGGCTGCGGGCTGCCGCCACGCCGGTCCGAAGCGAGCTGGCGGACCTCGCGCGACAATTGCTCCAACTGCGCCGTTAAAGCCTGGATCTGCGTCTCGACCCCATCGAGGCGCGCATTATTGGAAATACCGTCACCCAAGCCGCCGCTACCACCGCTTGGCGCCGCGTAGCTAGGACCACCACTTACCGCTTTCATTGTCTCCAGCGTCCCGATCACGACCTGCATATCGACTAGCTGCTCTTCCAGCTGAAGCACGCGCTTTGCCAGAGCCGAACTATCCTGTGCGGCCGTGGCCGACGGCCCAAGCACCGCACCAGCAACAGCCACACCGACAACAGCGCGTAACACCGCCCACGGGCTTGCCACACCATTCATCATGTCGCGCATCATTCTCCCGCTTCGTTTGGTCTCGCCTTCACCGCCTGATACCTGGGAAACGGACGCATTGTCCATGAGTTGGGCCACTTGTATCAACTTCTTCCCAAGCCCCGTGTCTGTGAACACCCCATCCGGGCCTTAGAGGCAACACTCCCGGCTGGTTCCACCCTCCTTCCCCCAAGAAACCTCGCTGATATCGGCCTAAGGAACCTGCAGTACGATCGTAACAGCACGCCGATTCTGGGCCTCGCACGCGGGACCGCCGCAAACCGCGATCCTCTCCTGGCGGCCTTGCCCCAGATGATGTAGACGGCTCGCAGGCACTCCCTCATCGATCAGTCTGTTCCGCACCGCTTCCGCCCTGCGCAACGCGATACGGCGGTTGCTGCTGTCGGAACCACCATCATCAGCATGCCCGACGATCACTGCGTCATGACTGGTACCCTTCAGCCATTGGGCTTGCCGGGCGAGGGCCGCACGTGCGCGTAGCCCCAAAGCGGAGCTTCCAGGCGCAAAAAAGACCCGGTCGCCGACATCGAGTCGAAGCCGCTGTGACGCGCTACGGTCCATGTGATCAAGGATATCGGGTGAGGAGGAGACCGCCGGCCGGGCAAACCGTCGATTCTCTCCGAATGTACCAGCCGGCTCGCCTGACATCCCCAGACTGCATCCGACAAGCCCACAAAAACTCAATCCGGCAAAAAGCCAGACGCGGCGCTTCCGCGCTTTAAAAGCAAATGAATAAAGTCCGCTCGGCATTACACACACCCGACCGGACGTCGCGGCCTTGAGTTAAGGCCGCAACGGTTCAGCCTGCTACCCTGCTGTTCAAAACCGTCTGCGCGCGACGGTTCTGCGACCAGCAGGAAATATCATCGCAAACCGCCACAGGACGTTCCTTACCGTACGAAATCGTCCGGATTCGGGAAGGATTCACGCCATTCCTACCGAGGAACTTGCGCACAGATGTCGCGCGCCGCGCGCCCAACGCGATGTTGTACTCGCGCGTTCCGCGCTCATCCGCGTGGCCTTCGATTGTGATTGTGAACTGGGGATACTGCCTCAGCCACTGCGCCTGCTTCTGCAGCGTCTGGCGCGCCTCGGGGCTCAGGTCGGAACTATCTGTCGTGAAGTAGACGATATCGCCCACATTCACACTGAAATCGCGCTGTGTGCCAGGTACGACGGGACCGGCACCAGCACCCGGCGCAAGCTGGGCAGATGGATCTGTGGTGTTGCTGGCGCAGGCGGTCACCGTCAGGCCAGCGAAAACTATAATGAGCAAGCGCGCCCAGTTACGGTAGTGGAGCGGGCTGTCCATGGCTCGTCCTTCTCGTTGCGAGATGGGCAAAATTCGAAGGCACGCACTTCGGTGCGCGTCGAGCATTTAGCTCGATTCCCCCCGGTATGAATCGGTCTAACGATACGATCAGCCGAAATTGTGACGGATAACTACAGCCCATGAAAGCTAAAGATCCGCACGGGGTGGCATATGATCGTTGATAAGTTTCCAAGAAGCATCTCTAGCCGCCGGGATCTGACACACATGCACATCTCTCACTACGTCCCCGACGTCGCGTACCAAAGCTCCCATAAAAAAACTGGACCACCCAGCAATCCGCTAAGGTGATCCAGTTTTTCAGTGTCGCCTTCTTCCGAAGAAGAAGATGATTGTCGCCTCTTAGCGAGCAACCTCGACGGTAGCCGGAACGTCAGCACCGAGCTTCATCGGGGTGTGCGGTACTTCACGGCGGCATGCGCCGAGAGCAACAGCAGCAACAACGGCAGCGATAACAAGTGCGCCCTTCATAATAGTATTCTCCTAGTTTGAGTCCCTGGCCTCTGGCCGATATCAGTGAGCAACTTTGGTAACCGGAACGTCGGCACCAAGTTTCATTGGCGTGTGTGGAACCTCACGACGACATGCGCCGAGAGCCACAGCCGCGACGACAGCCGAAAGAACGATCAGCCCCTTAACACCCTGCATAGTTCAATCTCCTGATGCTTGTTCGGCACTAGCCGACTACTGGGGTACCTGCGCAGCGAATTCGTATCAAGCTGGGAGACTGCTCGCGCTCAGTTTTCCGAGAGGCTTGATGCGATTATGCCACTGCGTGATGAATGCTCCTCAGTCCACTCGTCACTACGCACGACGGCAATATGACATCGACTTTAGAGCGGCTTTGTCCCTGCCCACGCACAACATCTGGCAGCACGACTATAAAACTCTAGTGCCAGTTAAAGCCGGGTTAAGCCGCGTAGAATAACGGGTCAGTTGAGAAGTGGCGACCAGGCCGGATCCGACGCAAATGAGGGAGTTTTCACCACCCGTTCGTTATAACCGGTGATATCAACGGAATATATTCGGGGTCCGCCGTTCCCTCCTCGCTGCTCTCTGAAGAACATGAGCACGCGCCCATTGGGAGCCCATGTCGGCCCCTCGTTATGAAAGCCTTCGCTCAGTATTCGCTCACCGCTTCCATCAGGTCGAATGACCCCTATCAGGAACCGCCCCATCAATTGCTTGGTGAAGGCGATATAGTCACCACGCGGCGACCAGACCGGAGTCGAATAACGCCCGCGCCCGAAACTGATTCGCCGAACGCCGGACCCATCCCAGTTCATCACATAGAGCTGCTGAGTGCCTTCCCGGTCCGACTCAAACACGACCTGTCGCCCGTCCGGCGAATAAGAAGGACCCGTATCGATGGCCTCGGGCACATTGGTCAGGCGCCGCGTCTGACGCGAACTCAAGTCCATTTCGAAGATTGACGACCCGCCGCCTTCCTGCAGGCTCATGATGATCTTGTTCC
>JAUWFF010000100.1 GCA_030607105.1 Filomicrobium sp. | reverse complement strand
GAGTCAGATGCCGACGACAACATCTGATCCGCAATCAAACGGTGCGCCCCGGAAGGGGCGCACCTTTTTTGTCCCAACCACAATACGCAAGTCCCCTGCAAAGCTCCCACAACGCAACTGCGGCTTCAGTGCAAAGAAGCTTGATTGCAGGACGAAAATCGACAACTTAGGCAACGAGGAAGCCCGTAATAACGTGTGCTTGCTCTCATGGACAGGCTACGTGCAGGTCTTCGATTGCTGCTGGGTCACGCCACATCAGATCGAACGGCTCGCGTTTCATGGAGACCACGATGATTCCAATCTCAAGCCCCTATAAGGGCGCGGTGATTTGCGCAGCGGTGTTTTTCGCATCGGCTGCTCCCAGCTGGGCCGCTGATGTCGACTATTCGCGCTACTTCAAGTCTTCGACTGCGCTATCCGCCGTATCCAGCGCCATCTCCATTCTCGAGCCGTGTGAAAAACCAATTAGCTTTTCTGAGAAAGTGGAAGACGACATCGTCACGTTTTCAGCCAAGTGCGAGAGTTCAGCAGGCGAGGCGATCACCGTCAATTTGACTTTCCAACGCGACGAAAGCGGAGATCTTTTTCCCGATTCATTCGACTACGCGAACTAAACCCGGACCGAGGGCGGCCCCATTAAGAAGACGCATTTGGTGGCCCGGGTGCGACCTACTCCTGCTTGAAAGACTTCCATCAGAACGACAAGTCTGGCCGGGTCAACATCAGCCATAAAATCCCCAGCACGGCCGCAAAGGACGGAAAACCAAAAACCAACCAGACTCCAAAGAGCCTATGGTAGTCAGCTGGTAGAGCACTTCCTTGCTGGTTGGCCTGCCTCGCGATATCGCGTAACCGGATCTGGATCCAAACTACCGGCAGCCAAAAAGCACCGGTGACAAGATAAAGCACGAGCGAAAGGACAATCCAGCCCTCGCGCAAGTCCCAACCCAAAACATGTGCAAGTAGGAGTCCGCTTACCGGCTGCAGAACCACCGCGCTTGCCGTGAACAGCCAGTCGGCGATCACAACGGTAGCAGCGGTGTGGGCTATGATCTTCGCATCTCCCGTCCGGTGCGCCATCAGCATGAAGAAGGCGATACCCGCCCCGGTGCCAAGTAATACCGCCGCTCCGATCACATGCACCCATCTCAGAACATCCACCGCTTCCATCATCTCTCCTCAGCCATGGCGATCAACGCCATTGAGAGCGCCGCGACCGGCATGACTTTCAAGAACGGCCCGAGCGGATCAGCCCAAAGGATTGGGGTTAGGATACTGCCCGCCAGCAGGTAGAACACACAGACGGCTATCGCGGCCACGCACGCGGCAACAAAACTGCGGCGAAAGCAAAGACCAACCCCGACGAGGATATCCGCCAACGACCCGCCGAGCACCGACCAACGCGCACCCGTTTCGCCGAGCGCACCCGAGACGATCACGGCCGCATCATCGCTCTGCCACAAACCTACGAGCCCTGACGCAATCCAGAACCCTGCATAAATGACAACGAGCAGTGGGAACACCAACTGCGTACGCGCGAAGATACGCTCCTGCCTTGTAGAAGGCATCTCACGTAGCGTTTCGCTCAGCGTCTTAAAGGTGCGCCCCGTCGCGCGTCGCCATGGCTCTGGATCACCGGTGACTTCGTCCGCCAGCACGTGCAAAGCGGTGGTGCGTAACGGCGACCGCCAGCCAAGCAGACCAGAGAAATCGGCGAACCGGCCGACCACACCGGCAAGCCAATCCGGCAAGCGCCATACAGCCGCCGGCTTTGGAAACCCAAGCCAATCGCGAAACGAAAGCACGACTTCGCGCAGTGTCTCCGCCGCAGGGGCCACCAGATCGAAATCCTTGCGGGCCAGCCTAGAATTGTCGAGGGCAAGCGCGACCGCGCGCGCCACCTCTTTGACATCGACCGTCTGCAGGCGCGCGTCCGGCAAGGCGATAGGCTGCACCAGCGGAAATGCCGCAAGCATCCGCAACAAACTCGTGCCGCCATACGCGGTTTGCGATACGACGAGACCGGGTTTCACGATAACCCAGTCAAGTTGGCTGGCCCGAAGCGCTGCATCGGCCTGCCCCTTTGTGCGCAGGAATTCGGTCTTTGCTCGCCTGCCGGCGCCAGGAGCCGAAACCTGCACAAAGCTTCGCACGTTGGCGTGTTCACAGGCCGCCACTAGTGCAACAATCGAATCTCGCTGCACGAGGGCCAAGTTGTCCTTCAACCCGCTCTGCAATGCGCCCGATGCGTTGACCACCGCATCAATACCTTCCAGCAGGGGCGGCCAATCATTTTCGCGGACCAGATGATTGAGGTCTCCGGAAACGAAACTGACGCCCGCCAAAAGCTGACAGGCGCGTTCAACATCACGCGCAAGTCCGACTACCAGGTCTCCTCGAGCCAAGAGCTTGCGCACGATCGCCTGACCAACGAGCCCATGGGCGCCCAGAACAAGAACCCGCATTTCACATGCCCCAAAAACCGAACCGCTCACAGCCAGGATGCCAGCGGCGCCGGAAAAGTCCTGGCTGCGACATCGCTTATCGGCGGCACACTGCCATAGCCGATCGGGTCTCGAAAACATGCGGCGGGAAATATCTGAAGCTTCAGTACTTCAACAGTGGGCTCTCGGTTTCACCTGGCTGTTTTCGTCCGACAGGCCAAGACGAAACGCATCCAAGACGGACGGGCTGATCAGATGCAAAGCGAACCCGCCAGAGCCCGCACCCAGATACAAACAGCGCGCTACCTCGATCCCACAACTCGCCAGCCTCTTGGCTGCCGTGCTGGCCAGAGACAGGGATCAACCTCCGGGTCCACCCTAGACAGCAGGATTGCAGTTCCCCGCCCTCCGGTATTGGCAGTTTTCTTCGGACGACGGCCTTGAAGTGAGTCTGGGGATAGAATTGATCAGCTGGGATTACATCACACCCGAAGGCGGCACGGTGCCAGTCCCGGCGATTACGATAATCTCATCTGGCTTCCATGCCGCGAACACGAGGTCTTCCCTGACGTCCAAGGTAGGCCCGCCTGTCGCGTCGGTGACGATGACATGGTCGATGGGAATCCTGGCTTGAAAATACGCCTCCACATGGACGAACCGCAAGGTGGGGAGAACCACCTGCGGAATGCAATAGAAGAGTGAATATTCAGGCGGCCAGACGTTCGCTGGATCAGGCTTGAGTTAGATCGGATAATAGAAGTTCGGCGCGATGCCCTCTGCATTTACCGTGAATACGCTGCCTGCTCGATCCGCGTAGAATGTGCCCTTACCCAGGACTTTCCTAAACCCACTCATCTGCAAACTCCACACAGCAAGAAAAGTAGTCGTGAAACAACCGAAAATCCGACGAGAATAGCCTTTGCACGAGCTTATAGCGCGCGACGAGGATAACAGTCAGTAGCTGTGAGGTTGATGATGCACAGTCCTTAGGGAAGTGACTCTTCTTCCGTTCCACGAGCTTTTGGAAACGCAGGCAGAGCCACTTGGTGGCCCTGTTCTACTTAGCCGTTACCGAGCATTGCTCTGGCGGCTCCTCAGCACCGCATTTTCCGCACCCCGATCCTGTTTCCGCGCTCAAGCATACGCCTACGGTGAAACGCTCCTTTGGCTCGAAAACCAGATCGCCGCTGCTCTTGCCGTTATCAGCACTTCTGGGATCAACGCATGTCCACTTTTGACGGCAGACCATGCCATCCGCCGTATGGCCAGCTGCCTGCCAGGTCCCCTTCCAGCTTTCCTGCGTCATTGCCGGGGCCGGCAGAAACAAAATCGCCAAGCCCAGAAGCGTGCTATAGCCAGCGAAAATCCCCTTGGTCATCAGATTACTCCTTGCTCTGAGCATGGTGTTCAATTCGTCGAAAACGAGAGAACGCCAAACGACGCCGTTCACTGTATACGTCTGTGCCTTATTGAAAAACGCCATTCCGCCGACACGGTAATCAACTCGCTCAAATCGAGCACGCCGAATGCGCCAGACAAACTTATCGATGTATCTTAATTTTCGGGAATTGAAGACAGAGGACCGCAGGTTCGGACAGCAAGAGTATCTACTACAAATTGAGCAGGCCCCGAATAAAAGCTTCGTGCAGCCGCAAGAAAGCGATCTCCCGCACACTCAAGAGTTGTGCACAAGTATCGAAATCCTGACAAACAAATTGACGCTCTAGCAAAACTTGAGTGTAGTCGGAACGTCACTTTGAGACCGATAGAGCTCATCGGCTGTCATACACGAATACCGGATATGCCCCCCGCCGGTTATGGCAGCTGAGCTAGGCTGAAGTCACATCCCCCGATATTTACCCTTCAGCCTAGCTCTCCCTCGTCTCAAGCGAGGCTGACCACCTCATTGTCACATTATATCGCAAGTGCGAGCAGTATATCGCTAATGCGAGCTGACAGCGAGAAACTCCTTCGGGTTGCGCACAGGCAATTTCAATAGTGTACAGCGTCGGAACCAAGAAGGCGTGCGCAGTAAACACACGTTCATGCGCGAAAGGCACGCCCCCCTCCGATGCAACAGAAACCCGGCCCTGGAAGAATGTGCCGAGGTCAACTGGACCACAAAAGCCTCCGCGCTCGTGAGTTTCCGCATCAAGCCGAAAGAGAACGAACGGCTCTCAACACCAAGGTCAAAAGACCCGTTCATGAAACTAAAAAGGCAAACATCACTGCCCGGGGCGGGCCAGGTACCACCTAGACGCAGCCTCTGGCAGCAACAGCAACCATTAGACTCCCTGCTTGCCGGCGCACCCGGCCCATACTTCCCCCGGTGGAGTAAGCAATGCTACGCTAGTAATCGACGCGGCACGAACAATCCATGACGCAATATTGCGAGCAGTAAGAATAAAAGGTCTGTCGGATGCTGGACGCTGCCCCCTTCATGTGCCGTCGGGCGCGACTGATCATGGGCTACACTCAGCAGCTGTTTGCTGAAGAGATGGACGTGGATCCGGCGACTGTCTCACGGTGGGAATGCGGCAAGTTAACCCCGTCACCTTCTGTCCTTAGCCGCATCCGGGAAATTTCAAGGCGCGCTGAACCCGCGCACAGCGATGCCTACATTCTCTCATCTCCAACCATGAAGTATCTTTGCAAGTTGGATGATTTTTCGGTGCCCATTCTGCTGTCAAAGGGTCTTCTTGAGGCGCTCGGTGTCACTCTTGAAGAGGTTTTGAAAGACCCCGATCGCCTCTGGAGTGCAGACAGCGACGGCCAACGCGTGAACGACATCGTGCAGGCTGACCCAAGGTGGCTTCGTGGTGAAATCGCGTTTTTTGAGGCCATTCACAAAGCGGCCATCCCTGGTGAGACCCGCTGGTGGCGCTCGATCGGCGCGCCGATTGCAGAGTCCGGCGCAATGCTATGGGAAGCCGTCCTCGACGCCAACCCGAACGAATTCTGGATCGAGCTCACTACATTTTCAGATATCACATAGCCAGGCGGCCAACGTGAGATTTGCCAAACTCCAAAGTGTTGCGATCGAGAAGGAGTATTGAGGTGCTGAAAGTAAATTGGTTGGCCGCGGTAACAGTGGCGGCAACGGCAGCATTTCCTCCCGTGACCATTGCGCAAGGCGACTGCGAGGCCATGCCGGCGGGGCCCAGACGCACGGATTGCTTCATTTTGAGAGCACGCGTTCAAGGTCTTAAGTCAGACATCGCCGCGGGCACCGCGCGGCAGAAGAAGGGTGCGGCAAAGCTGGAATCGCAAACCGGAACAGTAAGCGATCCGACGCCTCCCGGAAAACGGCCGGCACAATGAGCCGGAGACATCCACCCAAACGCAACGGAGTGCATCGGCGGCGTGCGGGCAGCAGTCGACTAGCTAAAGGCCATCCAATCACCGCGGCTGGAACTCCTTGCTCTGCGGACCCTGGCGCCTGGGTCTCCAATTGCGCAGAGGCCGCTTCCTACGTTTGTAATCGCGA
>JAUWFF010000256.1 GCA_030607105.1 Filomicrobium sp. | reverse complement strand
GAACATCTGCGCATCCTCCAACTCATTGCCTTTTTGCTTGAATGCGATACTAGCCTGACAGTCTCTGCCGAAACTGGCATTGACCCATCTCAATCCAGTGCCTAGAGCCTGTCTCATCCTCCATAGACAACGACAACAGGCTGCACCTGACCCCATGCTTCAAACATCACGACACCCGCGGCTGCTCATCAATCTTCCGAATGCACTGACCGTCGGTCGCATACTCGCCGTGCCGGTGTTCGTTGGCGCTCTGTATTTCCTGGAGGGCGACCTCGGTCGCTGGATAGCCCTGGCCCTGTTCGTGGCGGCCTCGATAACCGATTGGCTTGATGGTCATCTGGCCCGAGCCTGGCAGCAGCAGTCGCGCTTCGGCGCCATGCTCGACCCTATCGCCGACAAACTGCTCGTTGCCGCCGCGCTGATGATGCTCGTCGCCGACGACACAATCACCGGCATTCACCTTTTTGCAGCGCTGATCATTCTCTCGCGGGAAGTCCTGGTTTCCGGCCTGCGCGAATTCCTGGCATCGCTGAACGTGAAAGTGCACGTCACGCAACTTGCAAAATGGAAGACGGCAGTCCAGATGTTGGCTATCGGCTTGTTGGTCGCTGGGCCGGCTGCCGAACAGATTGTCCCCGGCACCGAGACAATCGGGTTGAGCTTGCTCTGGCTGGCAGCTGTGCTTACGCTCTGGACTGGCAGCGATTATTTGATCGCCGCCGTGCATCACGCATCCGACCATGAAGGGAGCTGACTGCAAGACATGACCTCGGGCCAGAACACAAACACGATCACGCTTCGTTACTTCGCCTGGGTCCGCGAGAAGGTCGGACTTGCCGAGGAAGAGGTCTGCTTACCCGCTGACGTGGCGACCGTTGCCCAGCTTATGAATTGGCTCAAGGCCCGCGGCGAGACCTACGAGGCGGCATTCGCAAAACCCGAAATCATTCGTGCCGCCCTCGACCAGACTCACGCCCGAGCCGATGCGCCGATCGGCAGCGCCCGCGAAATCGCCTTTTTCCCACCCGTAACGGGAGGCTGAGCCATGGGTGTCCGTGTCCAATCAGAGGATTTCGATGTCAGCGCCGAGATTTCTGGCTTGACCGGCGCTCGCACGGATGTTGGCGCCGTCGTCACCTTCACGGGAACCGTTCGCGGTTCTGCGGGAGGCGCTCCGATATCGTCGATGACTCTCGAGCACTATCCCGGTATGACGGAAGCGGAATTGGCCCGGGTTGAAGCTGAAGCCAATGCCCGTTGGCCGCTATCGGCAAGTCTCATCATTCATCGCATCGGCGAACTCCATCCCAGCGACAACATTGTCCTTGTCATCACCGCCTCCGCGCATCGCCATGCCGCATTCGAGGCCGCTGAGTTCCTGATGGACTACCTAAAGTCGCAGGCACCCTTCTGGAAGAAAGAGGAACGGACTGACGGAACCAGCAATTGGGTCGATGCACGCGAGACTGATACCGCGGCGCTACAGCGCTGGCAGAAGTCGCCTACGAAGGCCGCCGAATGATTGAAAAATAACGCTCTTTTCTCTGCGATTCGGTTAGCGGAGCATTAATCTTAACCGTTCGTTTACTCCCGACCGTCAAAATCACAACAGTGCCCGATGGCTTCCTGGAAATAGCCATCTTCTGCGACGAGTGTGATCCTCACACAACAACCTAATCGCGTAGACGGGGGTCAAACCGAGATGGGTAATATGACGGAGCGCGTGCAACTGCGCGCGCTCAACTCCTTTATTTTTGCCGTTTTCCTGGCAGCAACTAGCCTGATCGACGTCAGATCAGTTGATGCTGCTAGCCAGTCGGCAGCAATAAGCAAAAAGACACGGTTCATTGTCGGTCTCGACCGTCAGGCCGATTTTCACATCATCTCACTGTCAAACCCCAACCGCGTTGTTATTGAACTCGGCAGCGTCAAGTTGCAGCTGCCGCCTCAGCCGAAAACCGGCCCTATTGGACTAGTGGAAGGTTTTCAGGGTGGTCGTGCAGGCGGCGGCAAATCCCGCATCGTCATAAACGTCACCGAACCTGTGGTTGTAGAAAGCTCTGATATTAAGCCCGTCAACGGCGGCTATCACCTCAACCTCGAAATCGTTCCGCTTGCCGGACCTAAGCCAGCGCGCAAGCTGGTCAACGCCCCCTTCGATAGGCCGAGCGGTCTTGGCGCGGGAGACGTTCAGCCGCCCATGCCACGCCAGGCGCTATCGCGCGATGTTCTCGAAAAGCGGCGCGCCAAGCCCATTATCGTTCTCGATCCAGGTCATGGCGGACACGACAGTGGCGCCAAGAAAAATGGCGCCGTCGAAAAGCAGGTGGTGCTGGCCTTTGCCAAAACACTGCGTGAAAAGCTAGAAGCATCGGGTCGCTACAAGGTTTTGATGACTCGCGACACCGACGTCTTCGTTCCCCTTAGCGAACGTCGCAAATTCGCGGAACGGAACAAAGCAAATCTCTTTATCGCCATTCACGCCGATTACGCGCGTCGATCAGGAGCAGCAGGCGCGACCATTTACTCATTGCGCTCGAAGGTGGCCAAGCGGCTTCAGAAATCAGCCCTGAAGAGTGCCGGCAAGGTAGACTTCGCCGAGGGCAGCGTTGCGCCAATGGAGCGCAAGGATCGAAACATTGTTGAAAGGTGGCTCTCCGATCTCGCCCGCCAAGACGTTCAAGCAACCCAGGCACGCTCGGATTTGTTCTCGCGTTCGGTTATCCGTCACATGGGAAGCAAGACGAATTTCCGTTCCAAACCGCATCGTACGGCCGCCTTCAAGGTGCTGAAGACCCAAGTGGTGCCCTCCGTCCTGATCGAGCTGGCATTCGTGACCAACAAAGCCGACGCCAAGCGCTTGAAGTCGGAAAGCTGGCGCAGAGAAGTGAGCTCCGGCATCGCCACTGCCGTCGACAACTACTTCAGCCATAAGGCCGCCCGGTTGCCGATCCTCGCCGGCATCAATTAGATTCCCAAAAGAAAAGTCCACCGAATACTCAGGACAAAGGCCGATCCCCCTGGTGGGGACCGGCCTCTTTTATTCCCTGTGGCCGGCGTCGCTGTCGCACGCAGCCGCCAGCTGAAGCTGAATTAGGTGGGACTTGGGGGGTGGTGAAGTCTGAGGCGCCAGAGCAGTAAGAACAGCCGGTCGGTATCTTGAGATTGAATTCGGGAAACAAAAAATCGTTTCAACAACTGGACCTGTACCGTTCGTGGAAGGAGGCGCTTCAGCATGGGCCGCTCCATCGTCGAGAAAGGTGCCCGCCACCGTCTTTGACGCAACTTCGCCTCCGACGACGCATAGCAATGACGCCCGGCCACGCAACGCGGTCAGGTCGGCCTGCTAAAAGAAGTCGGGAAACGAGCGATGACGAGGTTGTCCAGGATGGCTCGTGTGAGAAAGGAGCGTCTTTGCTGCTGGCGAAGTCACTGTTGAACGGTTCCATCCAACACCGTTCGGACCTCGACCAGCTGATGCCGGCGTGTTTTCTACCAGGCTCAAAAGACGATAAGGGCATTCTGCCGCATTGGGTCCTACGCGCACCCGAGAGACGTTGATAGCCCAAAATGGCGAACCATCGAAATCTCTTGAGAGGACCAACCCTCTCACGGTTTGTGAGCCTAATTGATTCTCACGCATCTTCTGTTACGGAGAACTCGACCTGGAAAGCCAAAC
>JAUWFF010000045.1 GCA_030607105.1 Filomicrobium sp. | reverse complement strand
CAACCGGAATCGTCGGCGCCGTCGTCACCTTGATGGGGTTGCTGGCCTTCCCGCAGATGTTGAAGGCGCGCTACGATGTCAGCTACGCTTCAGGCGTGATCTGCGCCGGTGGTTGTCTTGGTATTCTGATCCCGCCATCGATCATGCTGATCGTATATTCGGCGACCACCAACGTCTCCGTCGTAAAGCTCTACGCTGCAGCATTCATTCCGGGGTTTATGCTTGCCGGGCTGTACCTCATCTATGTTATTGGACGGGCTTGGTTAAATCCGGCGCTGGCGCCACCGCCTCGCGATGAAGACATGCCAGACATTAAGGGACTTAAGCTCTACTGGTTGCTACTCACATCCTTCGTTCCGCTTTTCTTGCTCATCCTATCGGTTCTTGGTGCCATCCTGTTTGGGCTCGCCACTCCATCGGAAGCGGCAGCCGTCGGCTCGCTAGGCGGCCTGGTCCTGGCCGCCGCCTACAGAGCGCTGACATGGGAACGGCTGAAGGAATCCGTCTATTTGACGGTCCGCACATCCGCCATGGTCTGCTGGCTGTTTGTCGGCTCATGGACATTTTCCTCGGTCTTTTCCTATTTGGGCGGCGAACACCTGGTGAAGGACTTTGTCATTTCACTGGACCTGTCACCGATCATGTTCCTGATCATGGCGCAGCTCATAATCTTCCTCCTGGGATGGCCATTGGAGTGGTCGGAAATCATCATCATTTTCGTGCCCATCTTCCTACCACTGCTGTCCATCTTCCAGATCGATCCGCTGTTTTTTGGCATCTTGATCGCACTCAACCTACAGACATCATTCCTGACGCCACCAATGGCGATGGCGGCCTATTATCTAAAGGGGATAGCGCCGCCCCATGTGCAGTTGACACAGATCTTCTCAGGCACGATGCCCTACCTCGCAATGGTGCTGATCTCGATGGTTCTGCTCTACGTGTTCCCGGGCATCGCACTCTTCCTGCCTGAATACTTCTACGGTCGATGAGCACAGGAGTTAGCGTTACTTGAAACCCGAAGAACTCATCAAGCTGACCGTCTCCGAGGCCGCCACTGCCATCCGCGAGGGAGCAACGACCTCCGAACTGCTCGTCGGCGCGTTTCTTGCGCGGATCGAAGCGCGCAACGAAGCGGTAGATGCCTGGGCGCACATTGAAAAGGACCACGCTCTCGAGCAGGCCCGTCGCGCCGATCAGGTGCGCGGGTTCGGCAACGGCACGGGTCCGTTGCACGGCGTCCCCATCGCAATCAAGGACATTATTGATACCCGTGATTACCCAACGGAAAACGGCTGCCCGCTCTATGAGGGAAACAGATCCAGAAGAGATGCCGCCTGCGTGACCGCCCTGAAATCGGCGGGCGCCATCGTACTGGGCAAGACCGTCACCACCGAACTGGCGCTCATGACTCCATCGGTGACTCACAACCCGATTGATCTGGAGCGTTCGCCAGGGGGGTCTTCTGCGGGATCCGCCGCCGCCGTTGCCGACCTGATGGTCCCCGCAGCCTTGGGTTCACAGACCGCCGGTTCCGTTCTCCGCCCGGCATCTTATTGCGGTGTCTATGGCTTCAAGCCAACCTTTGGCCTGATCTCGCGCAACGGCGTGTTGATGCAGTCGCACACGCTTGACACGCTCGGGTTGCTCGCCCGCTCGATTGAGGATCTCGCACTCCTCGCCGATTGCCTATCCGCACAGGATCCGAATGACCTCGTCAGCTATCCTCGCAGCCAGCCACACATTGCGAAAATGGCTTTGAGCGAACCGCCACTGGCACCCACTTTCGCGTTCGTCAAGACACCGGCATGGTCCGAGTATGCCGACCCGGGCATGCGTGAGGCTTTCGCCGAGCTGAAGGATGTCCTGGGGCCGGCCTGCGACGAGATTGAAATAACCGGTCTCGACAACGTCATCGAGTGGCAGCGTATTGTTCAACTCGCTGAGAACGCAACCTACTATGGTCCGCTTCAGGACCAAGGCCGCGACCAGCTGTCTGAAGGCCTTAATGCCCGCCTCGAAGAGGGTGCCCGCGTGCCCGTTTGCGACTACATCTCCGCCATCGCCTCTCGGGAAAAGGCATACGAAGCTTTGTTCGAAGTCTTCGAAACCTATTCGGCAATCCTCACCCCGGCGGCACCTGGACCCGCGCCCCTACTGAGCGAAGGCATCACCGGTTCGCCCATCTTTAACGGGCTTTGGACCTATCTGGGCATGCCTGCTATCAGCGTCCCGTTGCTTGAGATCAACGGACTGCCGATAGGTGTCCAGCTCGTTGGGCTACGCCGAGACGATGGGCGATTGCTGCGAACCGCACGATGGCTTGCCACACGGCTTGAAGACGAAGAAAGTCAATCTGCTTGATGAATTGAGGCTCGCTATGCCCGGACTTTTTGGAAAATTTTCGCTCGCAGATGTCCTCGTCTACGTGTGCATCGCTGCGCTGGCAATCATTCTGATCCGGCTGTTTGCGCCGCGCTACTACGACAAGGCCGTGGCGGTGAGCTCACTAGCTCTGTTCGGCAGCTTCCTGCTCATAGTCGGGGTCTGGGTCGAAAGCATTTCGCTGCGAGTTGTGTTGCTCATCGCCTTCGCGATGGCGACCTACGACTTCTGGCTCGACGCCTTTTCAAAGAAGAACGGCAACGGCCGTTAATCTCCTGCTTAAGCCCGCGAGAAAATGAACCGGCGCTGAAGGAGCACCTCAGCTGCCGTTCAGACGATGTCTGCCAATCTTCCAAAGTCAGAAGCGCCCGCTAACAGGTGCGGACGCCGCGCAGGGAGAAGAGCAAGATGTTGAGAATGGCACTGATCGCACTGTTGATGGCGGGCGGTCCGCACATGGGGGCCACGGATGTGAGCGCTGCCTCTGGCAAGACCAATGCCGAAAAGTCCGCGAAGCGCAAAGCCGAAAAGAGGCATGGCTCAAAATCTGAAAACGGGATCGCTAAAAGGCCCAAAACAGATTCCAGCCGCGAAAACCTCTACAAAAAGAAGAAGAACGAAGAGTCGACTACTGTCGTAACGCGAGTCCGCGAATTCAACCGCGGGGTTTACAAGGTCGCACGCCGTGGCGCCGAATGGGTCAACCCGTACGCCAGGTCCCGGCACTACAAGAACTCATACAACAAACGAAAGTATCATGCCCCCGAGCGCTCCCATCTCCACCGGCGCGGATGCACCGCTGCCGCAAAGAAACGCTTTGGTATCGGGCGGAGACTTAGGGGAATCTCAGCGCACAAGTACGGCTCGCGCGCCTGCCGTAGAGCGTTGAAACGATGCCGTCGCGAGCTGCGCCGTCATAAGTCCAGTGGCCGAAACCCCTACGCTAGATGCGTTATTGTCTACCGCGGCTAACGGCTAAGAAGGGCCCGACGAAGACAAAAGGCGGTCCCCTTTTCTTGGGAGCCGCCTTTTTTGCCTTCGGGCAAAAACCAGGGAGTCAGGTCAGTTTGAAGGGCATATCATTTCCTGCGAAAGCGGCATCGACATTGTCGAGTGCTTCAAAGCCCATCTGGTTGCGCGCTTCGATCGCCGCCGAGCCAAGGTGAGGCAGTAGGAACGTGTTCGGCAGCTCGTAATAACCTTCATTGATCTGCGGCTCGCCAGCAAAAACGTCGAGACCAGCATAAGAAAGCCGGCTGGACTTCAGCGCCGCAATCAGATCCTCATCCTTGACAAGATCGCCACGTGCCGTGTTCACCACCACGGCGCCTTGCGGCATCTTCTCGATCGCGGATTGATCGAAAAAGTATCGCGTTTCGGGCATCGACGGCACATTGATTGAGAAGAACTGCGAGATTGCGAGAAGGCTGTCCAGGGTCTCGTGATACTTAGCGCCATTCTCGTCTTCGGGCTTGGCACGCACCACGTCGTGATAGTGGATCTCCATATCAAATCCACGCGCTCTCTGTGCCAGCGCACGCCCGATCTTTCCAAACCCGAAAATGCCAAGCTTCTTTCGGTCCAGCCGCTGACCCACGAGTTGCAGGGGCGCCCAACCGGGCCAGCTCTTGGTGCGGATCATGTTTTCACCTTCGCCGGCCCGGCGTGCGGAGCCAAGCAGCAAGAGCATCGCGATTTCGGCCGTCGCCACGGTAACGCCGTGCGGCGCATTGCCAACCGAAATGCCGCGCGCCTTCGCCACCGCCAGGTCAATATGGTCATAACCGATTGAGAAGGTAGAAAGAATTTTGATGTGCTCTGGAAGCGCGACTATCACGTCTTCGCGCATCTTGTCGGTAATGGTGATGAGGATGGCATCGACATCCGCAGCCTTTTCAACGATCTCATCAGTGGTCATCTGATGGTCATCAGCGTTCTGTACCACCTCATAATCACGGTTCGCGCGGACCTCGACGGCTTCCGGCAGGCGGCGGGTGATGAGCAGGCGCTTCTTCATCGGGCAGGCTCCTCCTGGGGGTTCTTGCCTTTCGGCTATACCGATCGGACGCTTGAGCCACAGCCACTGCCCGCTGACAAGGCTTTCGTCGCGTCGAAGAACCGAGGGCCAATTGCGGCATTCGCCAACAATGGCATGCTGAAGGATGGCACAAAAAAGGGCAAACCGCCTCCCGCGACAGGCAGTTTCCGACAAAGTCATGACAGCAACGCATGCGCAAAGGCAGGCTCTCTCCAAATCTCCATACCAATTTGAGTGGATGCCCTCCTGTCTGCGATGAGATTTGAATGACGCTAACCCCCACTGCTGTTCCATGAGCTTTGGATTTCCATTTCTCCAAGTCCCATTGAACATGCCTCGCGAACAGCCAAACCCAAGTTTACAATCGCCTGCTTGAAAGATCGCAACGCCCGAAGCTTCAAGACCTTCTAGGCATCGACCCTTCTTGACTTCTTCGCCCGGGCCACCGCGGTCGCCGCTGCGTGTCCAGAAGAGAACCGCCAGGCTTCAATCAGCGGCTTACGGCAAGATTGTCTCGTCTTCAGGAAACGACGTCAGCAAAGAATTAACGAAAATAAACAATTCGTTTAAACAGACACCATACAAAGGAAAATCAATTCCACGTTCGACCGCGAGCGCGGACGCCGCCGACCCCTTTCCCCAAGGCGCGTCAATCGCGCAATTCATGAATTCCTGCCAATTTCTGGAACAAATGATGCCAATTTGAGAAAAAGAAAAGCAAGCCAAGGACAGGCATAATTAACCTCAAGTTATGCCTTCACCGATATTCTGGCGGGTGTCCAAGACCTAAAAGTACGCGATAAAACACAATGCTTAGCAGCTCATTCGGTTCGCAAAAAAACAATTCGTTGATGAATGAATACGCTTCGCTGCTTGGCGACGCGGTACTGCGCCACCGCGCGCGGCTGGCGGAGCATTCGGCCAGGATGGAGGCGGAACTGGCCGGCAAGGTGAAGTCCGAATTCATCTCGAACATGAACCATGAGCTCAGGACCCCCCTCAACACCGTCATTGGCTTTTCCAAGATTATCGCAGAGCAAGATCGCCGCGAGGTCGACAAAAGCAAAGTCATTGAATACGCAAATTTAATCCATGATGCCGCGGTTCATCTACTGACCCTCATCAACGACATCCTCGATATTTCCAAGGTCCAAAGCGGCAGCTATACGCTCGATGCATGCGAACTCGACACGCGCGCGATTCTCGCGCAGCAGATCTCGGCATTCCGAGAGGAGGCAAATAAGGCTTCCGTCGAGATCATTCAGCGTCTTCCCGAGGACCTTCCTCCCGTCCGGGGAGAAGAGCGCAAGCTCGCCCAGATCTTTGGCAACATCCTTTCGAACGCGATCAAGTTCTCCCCCTCAGGCAGTAGCGTGAAGGTTGAAGCCGCACGGCTTCCCAATGACGTCGTCGCCGTCGTTATCCGCGATACAGGCGGCGGCATGTCCGCCGACGAACTGGAAATTGCATTGCAGCCATTCGGCCAGGTGGACGGGTCCAAAACCCGCAGGCGCGAAGGCACAGGCCTCGGCCTCCCCATCGCGAAGTCTCTCACTGAGCTTCACGGCGGAGAATTCGAAATCCGCAGCCAGAAAAACGTTGGCACAGAGGTCGTGATCCTCCTGCCTTCCCGCCAGCAGGTAGCCATGGCGCGCGCGAGAGACACGGCTCTTGGGAAAAGCGCAAAAGAGACAGGCGAGACAGCGCAATGAACGAACATTTGAGCGTCGAGGAACGAGTAAGGGTGCTTGCCAAGGATCCGTCCATCGGCCGCATCGTCTCCGTGACGGGAGCAAAAGCGATCGTCTTGCTCGACGGTCCCCAGGACGGTGCGGCACGGGCAATCGCCGACCGTCCGGAAATGGGCACATTGCTTGCGATCGACACGGCCACCACGGTCGTGCTCGCCATCGTCTCGGCCTTGAGCGTCCCCGTCCCGGCCCAACGAGACGGTGAGTCCGAAATTTGGATTGCGGAACTGGGTCTCGTTGGAGAACTCTGGCGCCTGGAAAACGACGGCTTCAGCTTCAACCGCGGCGTAACGATCTATCCGGCCCTCGGAGACCGTGTCCGCGTCGCTGGTAAATCTGAACTACAACTGGCCTTCTGCGGCACCGAACGCAGCGTCAGTGTCGGCACGCTCCGCCAAGACGTCTCCATCCCAGCATTGGTCCGCGTTGACGATCTGTTGGGCAAGCACTTCGCAATTCTCGGCACGACGGGAACGGGAAAGTCCTGCACGACAGCACTGATCCTGCGCTCCATTCTGCAAGAGAACCCCGCAGCTCACATCCTGCTGCTTGATCCTCACAACGAGTACGCGACAGCTTTCAAGGAGTGGGGCGAGGTCGTCAGCCCCCGCAATATCCAGTTGCCATTCTGGCTATTGAATTTCGAAGAAATCGTCGAAGTTCTAATCGGTGACACGGAACGGAAACCGGAAATCGAGATCCTTCAAGAACTCATTCCCATCGCCAAATCCAAATACGCGACTAGCCGCACAGCGGAGCAAACAAGCAACCAGCGCCTACGCCGCACCCCCAACGACCCGAACCGCTTTACGGTCGATACGCCCGTTCCCTATCGCACCTCCGATCTGCTGGCGATGATCGATCAGCGCATGGGCAAGCTGGAGAACAAGCGCGATCTGTCGCCCTACCGGGCCCTCAAGACACGCATCGAGCATATTACGCAAGATCACCGTTATGCGTTCATGTTTGGATCGCTAACCGTCTACGACGGTATGGCGCAGATCCTCGGCCGTATCTTCCGCGTGCCCGTCAACGACAAGCCGATCACAATCCTTGAACTGACTGGCCTGCCGCCGGAGATTGTTAATGTTGTCGTTTCGGTGCTCTGCCGTATGACCTTCGATTTCGCGGTTTGGGGCGAGGGTCAAGTCCCCGTAACCCTTGTCTGCGAGGAAGCCCACCGCTACGTTCCAGCTAGCACGGAAGCAGGCTTCGGCCCCTGCAAACGCGCCATTGCCAAGATTGCCAAGGAAGGCCGCAAATACGGGGCATCGCTATGTATCGTCACACAGCGTCCAGCCGAAATTGATCCGACCATTCTGTCCCAATGCAACACCGTCTTTGCATTGCGCATGTCCAACGACAAAGATCAGGCGATTGTTCAATCTGCGGTCTCCGATACCGGCTCAGGC
>JAUWFF010000325.1 GCA_030607105.1 Filomicrobium sp. | reverse complement strand
GTGTAATAGCGCTTGGATGGCTCGATCAACGTCACGTTGATGGCGCCCTTCGCCCCCTTGGCGATATAGCGGGCCGCTGTCGCCCCGCCCGAGCCGCCGCCGATCACCACGACGCGCGGCCGGGCAGCGCGCGCGATGTTGGGTAAGCCGAGCGTGGCGGTCGCCGTGCTGGCGCCAAGTAGGATGTTGAATTGCCGCCTTGAGACTGTCATTGCTGGTTTCTCCCCATTTGCGTTTGATTGTCGTTGTTGTGCCACCGCTATTTCGTCACGGCTTTTTTGAGGCTTGCGAAATAGGCGGCGAGCGCTTCCATGTCCTCATCCGATAGACCGCTAGTGATCGTCTGCATGACTTTGTTTTGACGTTCTCTCGTTTTGTAGGCGCGCAGCACGGAGACAAAGCTTTTGATATCCCAACCGATGATATCGGGAATATTCGTCTGCGTTCCGTCGGTGCGATGGCAGGTAACGCACTCGCTCGACAGATACTCGCCGTACTCGGCATCAGCAGCAGCAACTGAATAGCCGGAAGCGGCCAAAAAGAGTGCCGCCGTGATCGGTGTTGCTGTGCGGATCAAGACCTTCATGAGTTCATAACAGCTGCAAGTGCGCAGGTTTTTCAAGACGAAATTGGTAGGAGAGCAGAATTCTGATTGCGATCAAGAATCCCGCTCGCGCCTTGGCCTCGCTTCTCGTTGCTTGCGCGAGAGGAGTTCCGACCACCTCACGGTTGCGGAACCGCCGGCAGTATCAATTCCGCTGTTTCCGGTTCCAGGCATAGCCTGTCTGAGCAGGCCTGCAGGCTGAGCGTAACCCGCTGCGCCGAAAACGGGCCTTCGCTGCGCTGCGAAACTGGAAATCGCAACCGCACCTGGCCTTCGTAAAGCTGTAGGGGAGCATTGTGAAAACCCAGCTTGCGCTCAGTTGCTGTGGGATAGCTCACGCCTTCTGGTTCCATACCTTCAGTCTTCAGGACCGTCGGGATCAGAAAGTCCTCGGTTGGCTTGTTGGAGTTGATGTGCCAGCCCGGGGCAAGGTCCAAGACAACCTCGGCGGTCTTTCCATCGGCAACTCGTCGGGCTGCAACCCGGACGGCGCCCTTGCCCAGATACTGCCGCGGGCCAACAGCGCCGCGCTGATGCCGGTCGATCGCAACCAGTGTCGCGGCCATCGCCATTGGAGTACGTAGAGCCAGCCCTGATAGGGTGTCGGCGAGACCATCCGCACCGTGGCGCCAGCGCGGATCCTGATCACGGCGCATTAGTTCCGAGAAAAGCTCCAGGGCGACAGCGTTACCGGCGGGCAGGTCACCGTCATCATATTGTTTGGTACGCACGAATCCGGTTGCCGAAGCAGTCAGGTAGTAATCACCCGCCTCGGCATCGAAGAAGGTCTCGATCAGCACGTCGGCTGAACGCTTGGCCAGGTCACGCCACTCTTCATCGTTGGTCACATCGAACAACTGAAGCGCAGCGAGCCCGACCAGAGCATGATCAAGCTGGCTTGCGGGAAGCCCTGTGCTGCCTTCGAAATAGACACGCTGCATTTCCTTGGTGCCGGCCCCGAGCTTCTCAATCAGCAGATTCATGGCCCGCTCGGCAGCCGTAAGGTAGCGCGGCTGATCGAGAACCACAGAGGCCTCCGCGAGGGTCCTGATCATCGCTGCGTTCCAATCGGCGATCACCTTGTCATCACGGCGCAGCGCCGGTCGCTTTGCGCGGGCGTCGCCGAGTTTGGCGAGAACCTTCTGCAGCTTTTCATTAAACGCGGTGACGGAAAGTCCGGCCTCGGCGGCAAGCTCGGCAACGGGCTGTTCCATTCGAAGCGTATTGAGCCCTTCGTGATTGCCTTCTGCGGTCACGCCGAAAACCTGGACGGCGAAGTCAGCATCCGAGCACGCGGCTGCCTCCAAATCCGCCTTGGACCACAGATAAAAGAGCCCTTCCTTGCCGCTCGTTTCGGCGTCGAACGCCGATGCGAAGCCCCCCTCCGCAGTCGTCATGTCCCGCAACACGAAATCAAACGTCTTGCGAGCCGCTCGCGCATACTTGCGGCGCCCAGTGAGCAGGTAGGAATGAACGAGCGCGCGTCCGATCTGCGCCTGGTTATAGAGCATCTTTTCGAAGTGGGGCACGGCCCATTCGTTGTCGGTCGCATAGCGGTGAAAACCGCCCGCGACATGGTCGTGAATACCACCTTGGATAATACTTTCGAGCGTCAGCTCCAGAGCCTCCAGGGCTACCGCATCGCCGTCTCGCGCGGCGCGATGGAACTGAAATGCGAGAACCTGCTCGCGCGGAAATTTTGGCGCTGTCCCGATACCGCCATTGAAGGCGTCAAACCCTGAAAGCACCGCAAGGCTGGCACGCGTCAATTTCTGTGGCGTGAGCTTCACTGCCGCTAGCTTTCTCTTCGTGAGCTGCTCAATGAGCCCGGCCACCCGCTGTGCATCCGCGCGCAATGGCTTTTCTTCGTTTTTCCAGGTCGTGGCAACTTGGCTGACCAGCTGTTTGAATTCGGCCGGCGGGGCATAGGTGAGTGCGAAGAAGGGTTTTAGATCCGGAGTCATGAATACTGAGTTTGGCCAACCGCCTCGCTGCGAGATCAGTTCTGTGGCGATCATGTAGGTCGCATCGACATCAGGACGGCGCTCACGGTCGACCTTGATCGAAATGAAGTTCTCGTTCAGCAACTTGGCGATATCGCCATTACTGAAACTCTCCCGCTCCATAACGTGGCACCAGTAGCAAGTGGAGTAGCCAACCGAAAGGAAGATCGGCTTGTTTTCTTTTCGCGCGCGTTCGAAGGCTTCGTCGTTCCAAGGGTACCATTCAACAGGATTGTCAGCATGTTGACGAAGGTAGGGGGAAGCCTCGTTGGCCAGCCGCTGGCCTTTGGCTGCCGGGCTTTGCGGATTTGCCGGACGTGGCGCCTTCTCGGCGAGCCCCGGTGAAGTGAAAGCGATTAGGGTCGCGATTGCTATAAAGGGAAACCGCATGCTCTGTTCCGGTCAATGGCTCCAGATGAGCGGCACCGTAGACGCCTTCGCGCTGAAAGCCCGGCGAAATCGTCGATAGCTCAACGTTTTTTGATTGGATGTGATCGCTGTTTCTGGAGCTGAATAGGCCCTAGAATTCGACTTCAATACTCCATTTCAGCGTTTGATCAGGAGTGTTTTCGTTGAGCCCAAAC
>JAUWFF010000021.1 GCA_030607105.1 Filomicrobium sp. | reverse complement strand
AGCCGCAGCAGATCTCACACTCTGGCATTTCCGTCAGCGATAGGCCCTTGATCGAGGTCAACAATTCGCGCGGCTGGGTTTTGATGCCGAGCTCGCGCAGGCCCGAGCAGCTGTCGTGGTAGGTGACGGTTCCCTCAAAGGCTCCCAAGGCTTGGTTGAAACCGCGGACGTCGACCAAGAATGAGACGAGTTCATGTACGCGGCTGACGAAGTCGCGGGCCCGTGCTTCGGCGTCCGGGTCGCCTTGCATCAATCTTAGATAGTGGGTTTTGAGCATGCCGGCACAGGAGCCCGAGGGGGCGACAATGTAGTCGCAACCTTGGAATGCCGTGATTGTTTGTTCGGCGATTGCCCTGGCGATCTTGCGGTCGCCGGAATTGTAGGCGGGCTGTCCGCAGCAGGTCTGGTTGCGGGGGACAATGACGTCGCACCCAGAAGCCTCGATGAGGCGGGCTGAGGCGATACCGATCGACGGACGGAACAAGTCGACGAGGCATGTCACGAACAGGCCCGCGCGGGGGCGATCTTCAGCCATTGCGGTCATGGTATTCGAGGAACCTTACTGTATGTCGCTGTTGGCTAGTGACCGTAAGTCGTAGGCGACTTTGCCACAAGCGGTTCGGCTGTTTATGCAATTGTCCCGACCATTCTGCTTGGCTAGCTTCGCGGGCGAGGCGATATGAGAGGACGATGAATGAGCGATCAGCTCGGCAAAGGCGGTCTCGAGGATGCGGAACAATACGCGGTGCAAGGCACGTTACTTGGCTTCGCGGAACATCCGCAGCGCACGTACGTCCTTGGAGAACTGCACGCGCGGCCGTTTCTGCCGTTGAAGTTGCCCCGGCGGATTTACCACTTCGCGTTCATGACCGACAGCGCTCAGGCGGCTGAGGACAGGACGGCGGTGATGGCGCTGGCGGAGCAGCGCGGAGCCGCGCCGCCAGCTGCCGATGCGCGTTTTCATTATTTCGATTTTGGTCCTTGGGACCTGCGCTGGGAGCAACATGCGGAATTCACGACCTATACTTGGTCGACGTCCCGGGATGCGGAGGAGCCGTTTGCGCGGCCTAACCCGATTGGCGGAGAAGTTAGTTTCCGAAGTCCGGGCGAGTTAATCGCGGCAGTCCATCTTTGCTGCATTTCGCGCAGCAGTCTCATTCGCAACCTGGGGGATATGTTTCATCCGCAAAGCCTCTGCGTCATCGAGGCCGCCGAAGATAGCGCGCGCGTGACGACAGATTTTCAAGTCGATCCCGTCGGTTTCACGCGCATTCTCATCGAATCGACGGGGCTGACGGAGACGCGTGCGGGGCGTTTGTCGCAGCGCATGTTGGAGATTGAGACTTATCGGACCCTTGCGCTTCTTGGGCTGCCGATGGTCAGCTCGGTTCGCGCCGAGTTAGACCGGATGGAGGCCGAACTCGCCAGTATCACGGGTGAGATCGCCCTGGTTGAAGACAATCAGCAAAGTCAGGCCCTGCTGCGTCGGCTAGGGTCGATTGCTGCCGAACTCGAAGCGCAGGCGGCGCAGACTAGCTACAGGTTTTCGGCAACACGCGCCTACTACGCCATCGTCAAGAGCCGGCTGGAGGTCATTCGAGAAAGGAAGTCTGGTCAGTATCCAAGCATCAGCGCGTTCTTCAATCGCAGGCTGGCTCCGGCCATCGAGACATGCAATGCGGCCGAGCAGCGCCAGCGACGGCTTTCCGAGCAACTGGCGCGGACGACGGATTTGTTGAGTACGGGGATCCAGTCTGATCTCGAAAAGCAGAACCGCGATCTGCTGCAATCGATGAATCGCCGGGCGCGCATGCAACTCAGGCTACAGCAAACCGTCGAAGGGCTGTCGGTGGCGGCAATTAGTTATTACGTCGTCGGATTGGTCGGATACCTGGCCAAGGGTTTGCAAGAGGCCGGAGTTCTTCCCAACAAGATCGGACTGGGCCTAGTCATGGGCGGGGCCGTTCCATTGGTCGTCTTGGGCGTGTGGCTGGCGATGCGGGAAATCCGCCGACGTGTGCATAGCCCCGAGGACGACGAACAAGCGTGAAGCCCGTTCGCGATGGGGTGAGGGAAGAGATTAGCGGCGCTGGATCTGGGTCTCAGCGCTCGAACGGGTTTTGCTCCGGCAATGGAATGGTGGCCTTCACAATCTTTCTTGAAAGAAGCCACGGTGCGTTTTTAGGCGGCTCCCGGGATGCCAGATAAGCAATTAGGTCGTCGCGTTCCTGCTGGTCCTTAATGCCAACGAAAGCCATGCTGCCTTGAGGCATAAATTTGTTGGGGGCCCGCAGGTAGCTGTCTAGGAAGTCGTTGGTCCAGACTAGGCCGTCGCGTGCGGCCTGCCGAAGAGCATTGGAGTAGTTGAAGTCCTCATGGGCGGCGGCAGGTCTGTTCAGGATACCTGCGAGATCGGGGCCGACACGGTGGCTTGTAGGGGACCCTATATGGTGACAGGCGCTACACTTGCCGTACAAAAGCTCGCCCCTTTGGGCGTCGCCTGGGACAATAGCATCGTCGATTGCGATTGATTTGGGAACCGGCAGCGGAACCCAAGGCGAAACAGCGCTAGCCGGCAGCAGCCCGGCGAGGACGAAAAACGCTGCTGCGAATGCTGTGATAGTGAACTGAGGCTGCAACTTTAATTTCCCGTCGGTCATGGACGCCCTTCAGGTCTGATAATCGATTTGTCGCATTGATTAGACATGCAGCCAAGTACGCGGGTGACTTTAGGTATATTGGTCAATTTGTTTAACGGAAAGGGGCGCCATCGGCGGCTCCCAACACCGTTGTGTCGGATTGGGCAGTGTCGTGCTCAAACGCACTCCTACACGGCGGAGGGCGCCGCCTGCAGTGATGGTGGTGATTTGCCGTCAGATCGGCTGTTGCGCTTCTTTTTGCGGCTCGGGCTTCCGTCACCCGGAGGCTCGTCGCTTAAGACCCTTGTTCCAATAGGGCTCGGGTCCGTAGACCTCGTTGAGGAAGTTAATGAAAGCATGGACCTTGGCGGGCAGAAACTCGCGGCACGGATAGACCGCATGAACCGCGAAGTGACTTGAGCCAGTGTATTCGGGCATGACGATCTGTAAGTCGCCGCGTTCAAGTTCCGCAGCGATATCCCATGTTGAGCGGAACCCCAGTCCTAGACCAAGAAGCAAGGCTTCGCGGATAAATTCGGCGGAGTTCGTGCGGATGTTCCCATTAACGCGGACCTGATGTTCCTTTCCGTCTTTGTCCTTCATGTGCCAGCAATCCTGGGCCCCCGCCAGCAGGCAATTGTGGCGTTCCAGATCCGCGAGGGTCTCTGGTGCCGGGTTTTCCTGCAGATACTTTGGTGAGGCGCACATTACGCGGTCGTCAGTGGCGATCTTTCGCGCCACGAGGGAGGAATCGGCCAGTTCGCCAATACGGATCGCTAAGTCGAAGCCATCGCGGATGATGTCAACGAAATCATCGTCGAGCTGGAAATCGAGCTCGATGTCAGGGTAACGTTCGAAAAACTCAGGCAGATTCGGCGAGATGTGGAGGCGGGCAAAGGACGTTGGGCTGCAACCTTTAACTGGCCTTGCGGACTAGTGTTGCGCCGAGAAACGAAGTCCTCAGCCTCCTCAAAAAGAGAAATGATATCGACAACGCGCTTATAGTAGCCTTCGCCGGTTTCGGTCAGCGTCAACTGGCGTGTGGTCCGCTGGAAGAGGCGGGCACCGAGACGTTCCTCCAGGAGACTGATGCGCTTTGAAACGACCGCCGGAGACAGACTCATTTCACGCCCCGCTGCTGACATATTGCCAGTGCGGGCGACACGCGCGAAGATTTCGAGATCGGTTATGGCGGTCATTCTCAGCACCCTCAGGTTCGCAGTTTCAAACATCATACTGCCGCACCTCCCCTCATTCCGCGCATCGCCGGCAAAAATTTGCCGAGACCATCCTTAAATAGCATATGTGTTGTTCAGATTGGTTGAAAATCCGGGGTGCTCGCCGAATAGTCTTGCCAACCGGTGGGTCCGGTTGCAGGGATTAAGAAAGGGCCAGTTTTGCCCTTAGCCTGGAGGTCTGCGCCGATGACATTGCAAATGCCACAGCCCGACAGAGTGACCTTGAACCGCAGTGAAGACATTATTGCTGATTTGAAGCGGATTGCGGGCGAGGAGGCTGTCATCGCCGACGAAGATGGGCGGCGGACGTTTGAAACCGACGGTCTCACAGCTTACCGCGCGATGCCGCTTGCCGTGGTGCTGCCGGATACGACGGACCTCGTCGCCGAGGTTCTGCGGTATTGCCACCGTGAAAGGATCAAGGTTGTCGCCCGGGGTGCGGGCACTTCGCTATGCGGCGGTGCGCTGCCCCTGGAGGATGCCGTGGTTGTCGGCGTATCACGGATGAACAAGGTCCTTGAGATTGACTACAACAGTCGCATTGCCCGCGTTGAGTCAGGGATTACCAATCTGGCGATCTCCAATGCGGTGTCAGGGGAGGGCTTCTTTTACGCGCCTGATCCATCCAGTCAGTTGGCCTGTACGCTGGCGGGCAACCTGGCGATGAACTCGGGCGGCGCCCACTGTCTTAAATATGGTGTCACCACGAATAACGTGCTCGGCGCGAAGGTTGTACTGATCGATGGAGAGATTCTGGAACTTGGTGGGCCGCACCTTGATGCCGAGGGTTATGACTTGCTCGGCTTGATGATTGGTTCGGAGGGCCAGTTCGGCATCATAACCGAAGCGACGGTGCGCATCCTGCGGGCGGCGGAAGGCGCGCGACCGATGCTGCTGGGCTTTGCTTCGAGTGAAGCAGCGGGGGCTTGTGTTTCGGCCATCATCGCGACTGGCATCATCCCGGTCGCCATCGAATTTATGGACAGGCCAGCGATCGAAGTCTGTGAGAGCTTCGCCAAGGCTGGTTATCCGATGGATGCGGAAGCGCTGCTGATTGTCGAAGTGGAAGGTTCCGAAGAGGAGATCAACGACCGTCTGGCGCAGATCAGCTGTATCGCGGCTGCCTATAATCCGACGACGATCCAGGTCAGCTCGGGGGCGACCCAGAGCGCGAAGATCTGGAAGGGTCGTAAGTCGGCGTTTGGGGCAATCGGCCGGATTTCTGACTACTATTGCATGGACGGTACCATTCCATTGTCACGCCTGCCGGAGGTGCTGCGGGGGATTAGCGATATATGCTCCGCGCATCAGCTCAGGGTGGCGAACATCTTTCATGCCGGTGATGGCAACCTGCATCCACTAATTCTATATGATGCCAATGACCCAACCTCAGCTGAGCGCGCGGAATTGGCGGGGGCAGAAATATTGTCTTTGTGCGTTGAAGTCGGTGGCTGTCTTACCGGCGAGCACGGAGTCGGCATTGAGAAACGTGATCTCATGTTGAAGCAGTTCTCCGAAACGGAGCTTTCCCTGCAGATGCAGATCAAGAGCGTGTTCGATCCCGAGTGGCTGCTCAATCCCGGCAAAGTATTTCCGCTGCATCTTACGGTGGATGCCGGGACTTCAAACGCTGCGTAAGGGAGGCATTCTTGAGCGACATCTTGCGCGCGGCGACGGCCTGGGAGCTGCAGTCGATGCTGGCTCCCTATCTCGAAAAGGAGGTTCCCGTTGAGATCATTGGGTCGGGTTCGAAGTCCAGTATCGGACGGCCCATGCAGACGGCGGCTACCCTATCAACAGCCTCAATGCACGGCATCTGGATGTATGAGCCGACCGAGCTGGTGATGTCGGCGCAGGGGGGCACGCCGCTCGTGCAGATCGAGGCCGCGCTGGCCAGCAACAATCAGATGCTAGCTTTCGAGCCAACTGACCTTGGCCCTACCAGCGGAGGAGCTCGCGGGACGCAGACCATCGCCTCGGTGTTCGCCTGCAATAGTTCGGGCAGCCGGCGTGTCGCGATTGGCGCGGCGCGGGACCATCTCTTGGGGATCGAAGGGGTCAACGGCCGTGGCGAGGTGTTCCGTGCTGGTGGCCGGGTGATGAAGAATGTCACCGGTTATGATCTGTGTCGCGGGATAGCAGGTAGTTGGGGAACGCTGGCCATTCTTACGGAAGTGACCTTCAAGGTTTTGCCTGCGCCAGAGAAGACAGCGACGCTGGTTTATCACGATCTGCCTGATGATATAGGCGTTGAGCTTATGTGTTCAGCAATGCGATTGCCTTACGAGGTTTCGGGCACCGTGCACTTGCCAAAGACGGTTGCCGGCCGTCTGGAGCAGTCGTCCCTGGCCAATCAGGGCCATTCCATCACGGCGCTGCGGATCGAAAATTTCGAGAAGTCGGTCGATTATCGGGCTGAGGCCATGCGTGAGGCCCTCAAGGTCTATGGGGATCCGACCGTCGTCGGTTCTATGAATTCAATGGAGTTTTGGAACGGGCTGAGGCACCTATCGGTGATGCCCTATGACGAGGCGACGTGTCTGTGGCGGGTCTCCACGGCGCCGATGATGGGCCCTAGGGTCGTGTCCTCCATTCGACGCCATATGCCAGCCGAGGTGATGTACGACTGGTCGGGTGGGCTGATATGGATCGAGGTCCCGGCGAGCGCGGATGCGGGGGCATCGGATGTCCGCAGGGCCGTTGCAGTTCATGGCGGTCATGCAACGCTCATCAGGGCCGATCAATCCGTGCGTGCTGCTGTCGAAGTCTTCCAGCCGCAGTCACCGCTAGCTGAACGTCTGATGGGGGGGCTTAAACGCGTGTTCGATCCGATGCGAATGCTCAACCCTGGCCGCATGTATGCTAACATTTGAGCTGTCCGCGAAGCGCGGTGGCTTTTGCCAAGTAGGTCTTTGATGCAGACAAATTTCTCTCAGGAGCAACTGGCGCAGCCGCATCTGGCAGAGGCGGAAAAGATCCTTCGGCGCTGCGTGCATTGCGGACTTTGCACCGCGGTATGCTCGACTTACGTGGTCTTGGGGGATGAGCGGGATTCGCCGCGCGGTCGGATCTATCTCATCAAAGACATGCTGGAAAACGACCGCCCGGCATCGCCGGAAGTTCAGCATCACGTTGACCGCTGCCTATCGTGCCTATCGTGCATGACAACCTGCCCTGGCGGCGTGGACTACATGCACCTTGTCGATATCGCGCGTGTCCACATTAAGGAGACCGGGACACGGCCGCTGTCAGAGCGGTTCGTGCGTTCGCTTTTGGCCAAGGTGGTGCCCTATCCCGAGCGCTTCCGGCTGGCTTTGAAGGCAGCGCCACTCGGCCGCCCGTTCCTACCGCTGATGCGTCGGCTCAAACTTGATCCGCTGGCGGCGATGGTCGAACTCGCGCCCGACAAGATCCCTGGTATGCCGAGGTTTGAGGGTCCAGGCGTTGCTGAGACCGAGATGAATCGAAGGGCTCGCGTGATCATGCTGGCGGGGTGTGCGCAGCAGGTGCTTAGGCCAGATATCAACGACGCGACCATCCGGCTTCTGGCGCGGCGTGGCGTGGATGTCGTCGTCGCCAATGGTGCGGGGTGCTGTGGGGCTCTCGTTCATCATATGGGACGCGAGAAGGATGCCCTCGACCAGGCTCGCCGTAACGTCGATGCATGGTGGAAGGAGATCAAACGCGAACCCGTTGACGCGATCATCATTAACGCATCGGGGTGCGGGACGACCGTCAAGGATTACGGGCACATGTTGCGGAACGACGAGGCATATGCGGAGAAGGCGCAACGGATCAGTGATCTGACCAAGGATATCACCGAGTTCACGATCGATTGCGATTTGGGTCCGCCGAAAAGATATTCATCGCTGAGGGTGGCTTATCATTCGGCTTGCTCTATGCAGCACGGACAGGGCATCACCGAAGAGCCAAAAGAGCTGTTGACCAAGGCCGGTTACACCGTGGTCGATGTGCCGGAGGGGCATATCTGCTGCGGTTCAGCCGGTGTCTATAACATCCTGCAATCAGAGATCGCGACAACCCTTCGTGTTCGAAAAATCGAAAACATCCGCAAGTCGAAGCCGGACTTGGTCGCGACCGGTAATATTGGCTGTATCACGCATCTGGCTAAGGAGCTCGACATCCCCATTGCCCACACCGTTGAGCTTATGGACTGGGCTTACGGTGGTCCGGTGCCACGAGGGCTGGAGCAGCTCAAGGATTTTGTTTCGGATGTGCCGCAGCCGGAACGTTTCGTAACTGATGATTTCCTCTATGATACGGATATGGGTGAGAAAGCTAATTGAGAGAGTCAGTTTTGCGCAGCGCGGCAGGCAGTCTTACCTGCTGCGATCCAACGGTTACTGCCCCTCGACGGGTCGAATATGCTGCTCACCATTACAACTACGTTCTCGCCGGCAACCCATCTTAGCTTTCAGCTGCTCAAGAACCCGGATTGCGTTCATGAGATGAACTTGTCGCTTGGACGGGCGGTGATGTTTTACCCAGAGGTGGGCGAGGATCGGGCAAGATTCGCAATGCTGCTTGATATCGATCCGGTGGCCTTGGTGCGCGGCAAGAACAAATCCTCGCAGGGGCGGCTGTTTGATCAGTATGTCAGTGACGGGCCGTAAGTGGCCTCGTCATTCTTGTCTGTTGTTGTCGAAAAATCGCTGCGAAATGCACTCGAGGGGTCCTCCAAGGAGCGGCAGGAACTGGCCGGTACGCCGATCCCTCTTTGTGCGCATGTGTTGCCGGTGCCGGTGCGAGGTGCCGAGGGTCTTGTCTAGCGATTATTCGAGCCGCTCGGGTATGACCTCGTGACGGAGCCTATCGCGCTCGACTACAAGCTTGGATATCTCGGTGAGCGCTGGGATCAGAGCTCCTACGTGGCGTCGAATTTGTCTGGAACGGTGTGGCTGAGGGATCTGTTGTCGCACATCTACGTTCTCATTCCGGTGCTTGATAAGCGTAAGCACTACTTCGTTGACCCGCATGAGTTGGAAAAGCTGATTGAAAAAGGTGAGAGCTGGCTTCTTGAGTATCCCGAAAAGGAACTCATCGCCAACCGCTATCTGCGTTTCAAGCGGTCTTGGGCGCGTGAGGTGCTCATGCGATTGGCTATTGAAGATGTCATCGAAGAAGAAGCAGCGGAGTCTTCGGTGGTGCAGGTGGCGGACCGGGAGCTGACGGAGGGTCCAAAAGACGCTGCTTAAGAGTGTCTAGAACGGACCATCCGGATGCACGATTTTCGGCTCGATACGGTTGTGGAGAACCTCTAGGAGCTTGGTGCGAGGCGGGTTGTCGATCTGGGCTGCGGCTCAGGTAAGCTCTTAACGCGGTTGCTAGCGGAGCGAATGTTCAACGAGATTGTAGGAATCGATGTATCGACGGCCAGCCTCGAAAACGCGAAGCGACGACTGAGACTGGAGAGTTTGCTGGAACAATAGAAGGAGTGCATTAAGTTGTGGCATGGTGCGTTGACCTACCGGGACCAACGCATCGAAGAGTATGACGCGGCTGCGCTGCTCGAGGTGACCGAGGCTCTCAATGCTGATCGCCTGGAGGCTCTGGAGCGGGCGGTGTTAGAGTTCGCTCAATCAGACCATGTCATCATTACGCCGCCAAATCGCGAGTACAATGCCAAGATTGATGGCAATTCAGTCGGGACAGCTGCGGCACGCTGATCACCGTTTCGTGCGGACGAGCGAAGAATTCAAACGGTGGGCGCTGCCGGTGGCGGATCGTTTTGGATATGGGATCGGAATTACTGGTATTGGCAAAGTCGATTCCCT
>JAUWFF010000016.1 GCA_030607105.1 Filomicrobium sp. | reverse complement strand
GTTTGGTAGCGTAAAGAGACTGCTAAGTTCTTCTCTCATCGAGCATGCATTCGGAGACGAATATTTTTTACGCTGCCGTTGGGGATCGGCCTCGCCAAATCACTGCTAAATGGCCTTCATAACTGTGAAATGCATGTTCCTGTTTGGGTCTGTTATAAAGATTTTACGAAGGCAATCAGCGCATCGCGTTCTTCCTTTGACAGTTCTGAATAGGCATCTCGGGCCGCTGCCGCTTCTCCACCGTGCCAGAGGATCGCCTCCTCTATGCCTCGAGCGCGTCCGTCGTGAAGAAGGAACGAGTGTCCACTGACCGTTTGTGTTAGGCCAATTCCCCAAAGTGGCGGCGTCTTCCATTCCCGGCCGTTGGCGACGCCTTCGGGCCGGTTGTCGGCAAGGCCTCCACCCATATCGTGAAGCAGCAGATCGGTGTAGGGCCAGATACGCTGCTGGCTGAGATGCGGTTGGCCGGTGACCTTACCGGTTTTGTATGTTGGCTTGTGGCAGGCGGCGCATCCCACTGTCTGAAAGATTTTCTTACCGCGTAACACTTCCGGGCTAATTGCATTGCGACGTTTGGGAACCGCAAGGTTCTGGCTGTAGAAAACCACCAAGTCGATCATTTGCTGGGTTACTTCAGGGTCCGCGTTTTGCTCGCCACTGGGGGCGCCAAGACATCTAGCCTGTGCCTGTGTGCAGTCGCCCGAAGGCTTCGCGAACATGGGCGTTGATAGGCCCATGTCGCCGGCGAACGCGTCGGAACTTTGCTGGCGGACCGTGGGATTGCCGGCCTTCCATCCGAAGCGGCCAAGCGCCACCTGCTGCTTTTCGTGTGACCACACCTCACTGGCGCGGCCGGAGATGCCGTCGCCATCTTCGTCCTGCGGGTCGGCATTGGCACGAATCTCGGACTCGGGGATCGCCTCAAGCAAGCCGAGACCGATCATCGGCGGTGCGACCCGCGGCGAGATCATGGTCTCAGGGTGCATCGGGCCGTAGCCCAAATCCGTTACGCTGTACGTTGGCCGGCGCAGGGTAACAATCGTTCCGTCGCCAAGTTCAACAGGCACGTCCTTGTACTCGATGTGCATCCGGCCTTCGCCCGCGTGGCCCTGAATCGCAAGGTCTTGCAGCTGGCCGCCATAAGTCGGTTCCGGAATGATGGTGGTGTGGCGTTCGGCCAGCAGGCGCTTGTGCTCCTCCGTCTGCGGTGGAATTGATAGCCGCAGGAACATGGACACGGCGCCATCGTCCGGCCAATTGCCCGCAGGTGTATGGCCGCGGCCATCCTTAAGGTGGCAATGTTGGCAGGCGCGCGCGTTATAGATCGGCCCGAGGCCATCGGAAGACTTTGTCGAGGCCGGTGATGAGACCCAGGTCTTGCGGAAGATGGCGTTGCCCACCTTGAAACGGAATTCTCCTTCAAAGCCGATGCCGGTCGAATGCTGAGAGAAAGCATTGCGAGTTTGGGTAGCTCGGTTTGTCGTTGCGGCTCCGCCAGGCCTCTCCTCGCCAGCTTCGAGTTTCGCAAGCTGCACAACGTTTTGCGCAGCGACAGGCCCGCAAGCGCTGACAATCAGAGCCGAAATCAAGCCGAAGCGGATGGCATCTTTCTTCGCATTCATCGCGCGCCTCATCATGCTGCCCTGTTTTGTACGCTGACATAGTCTACTTTTTCCGGTGCAGTGTCGGACACACGAGAAGCCTAACCCGCGATGAGCTTTCCGGCACGTTTGCTTTCCAGAAACCAGTTAGCCCCCCATAGCGTGAAGCCGAATTCCGGGTCATCAGTATCTTGTGTGACTTCGTCAGACAGCGTATCGCAAAGACGTAGCGTTATGGTACAAGCGGCGGTCAGGTCCGAAGAGATGGCTGCATCACCGGTGAAGTTGCTCTGGTCATTCTTGTTGCCGACCACATAGGTATTGCTCTCCTTGCCGTCATCCCAGAAAAGGACGGCCGTGCTCAGGTGGCCTGAGACCGTTAGTTGAACTTTGCGGTTGCCCTTGCGGGCGGTGGTTGCTTCAAGTTCGGCGCATCTGTCTCCGCCGAAATCTGCAGCATTGGCTTGTGTGGTGGCGATGAATAGGAACGCACTGATAGACGTGGTTGTTGAGATGTTTGCTAGCATTTTCGACACCCTTGGAGTCCCTCTTTAGGGGCGGACTCTGCGTATTCGGAGCTTCGGATGAGCGCATGACTGATTGCTTCGTTACTCACGGGTTGAGCAGTCGTCCGATTGGTTTCTAGTGGGGTCTAAGGTTGGTGCTTACGCACACCTACTGCGGCAGAACCTTGCCTGGTTCGTCCAGGCTGTGTGAGCCCTCAAACTGGATGGCTTCTAGCTTCAGGACCGCGATAGCGCGTTCCAACTCCTTGGCCTGGGCGACAAGCGCATCGATTGCGGCCTGCACTACGGCATTTCCTTCGGTGTTGCCGTGAGCAATCATCTGGTCGTAGCGTTCCTTGGTTTCCGCACGCTGTTTCAACACACCCATTTTCTCGACGGTGTTGTTGATTGCGGCACGCACACGCTTGTCAATTTCTGGATCCTTGGCTCGAACGAGATCCGATGCGCTTGGCCCACTGACTTTGCTGCCGTCGGGACGTGTGTACTCGCCAAAATAGATATTGCGAATGCCGATGACGTTGTAATAGTGCGAGTTGTGCGTGTTGTCGGCAAAGCAATCGTGCTCTTCCTCGGGATCGTGCAACAGCAGGCCGAGCTTCATGCGCTCGCCGGCCATCTCGCCGTACGTCAGCGAGCCCAGCCCGGTGAAGATGGCGCGGACGCCGTTGGTCCCTGTCGCCTGGGTCACAGCCAGGCGTGCTGCGCCGTTCTTGCCCCACTGTTTCGCCATCCATTTCAGATCGTCGATCATGAGGTCGGTTACGACACTCAGGTATTGCGCGCGACGATCACAATTGCCGCCGGTGCAGTTCTTCGGATCGAAGTCGGTTGGGGGACGGTTGCCGGCGCCAGGTCCGGTGCCATTCAGGTCCTGCCCCCACAGCAGAAATTCGACCGCGTGATAGCCCGTGGAGACGTTTGCCTCGACGCCGCCGGCTTCATGCAGATCGTCAGCCAGCAATGACTTGGTGATCTTTGAGGCGTCGACGTCCTTGCCATTTACCTTGATAAGCTTCTTGGAGATGACGTTTGCGACGTAAAGTTCGTTTTCGGGGCTATCGTCGCCATACGAGGCGGCGACATAATCGATCAAGCCTTCATCGAGTGGCCATGCATTCACTTTACCTTCCCATTCATCAATAATGGGGTTGCCGAAGCGGAAGGCTTCAGTCTGCGTGTATGGCACGCGCGAAATTAGCCAGGCTTCACGCGCTGCTTTGAGCGTCGCTTCGCTCGGCTCCGCGATGAGCTTTTCGATTGCGACCTGCAGTTTTTTGGCGGCTGCGAGCGAGTCCTTGTAGTTAGCTTCCGCAATGTTGGCGTAGTTCTCCAGGACGTCGGCTTGTTTAGGCGCAGCAGATTCGGCAAACGCTGCTGCGGCCGATGCGACGAGAAGCGGCAGTGCGCTGGCCAAACGAAGAACTTTGCTTTTCACAGAGGCCTCCAAGTTTTCAGGGTTCAAGGCCCTGCAATTGTTGAGGTTGGTTTGCTGGTCGGTCATGAGATGCGCGGTGGTCCGCCTAGCTCATACCCGTGATGTGGCACATTGTGGAATTTTTTAGGTAAGCAACATGGTGTTTGCCAAAATAGTAATGTTTCTAGCGGTTGCCGATTAGCCACGCGCACGAATCGTCCGCGACGTGGGCTGTTGGCTTCAGTGCTTGATCCATTCTGGCGGGGCGACTTATATCGAGGAAGAGAGGCTACGGCCTGATGATGTGCGTCAATTCAGCACAACGCAAAGGTGCTTGCTGAGAGATGAGAACTCTGACCGTTCGAATGCTTGCGCTCTTGGTTGCATGCGGACTGCCGATTGTTGCTTTGGCGGTGCCTCAAGGACCCGAGCGGGAGCGCGACCTGCTCCAGCGGGTCGGGCGCGCTATTGATCGGCATGTCCTCCCCGCTCTCACGGATTTTTCCAAGAAGGCGCATGAGCTTGCGGATAGGGTCGAGGCATTCTGTGATTCAGGTGATCCGGCCGCGATGAGCGGTGTGAACGATGCTTTCCGGGCCACCGTGCTGGCGTGGGCAAGGGCGGAGCATCTTAGGTTCGGGCCGTTGGCCGGTGGCGGTCCGCCCATGCGCATCAATTTCTGGCCGGACCCGCGCGGGGTTACGTTGCGACAGATGCGCCGGTTGTTGCAGGCCGAGAATCCGGAGTTGCTCGATCCGGCGGTTCTCGCAAAGCAAAGCGTTGCGGTTCAAGGCCTCGGATCGTTGGAGGTCATCTTGCTCAGGTGGTCGAGGAAACCAGCTGCGATATATGAAGAGGGCCAGCCAAAGTACGACTGCCGGTTGGCAGTATCTATCGCCCGCAACGTCGCCGGTGTTTCCGATGAGACCGTGGAGTCTTGGACGCGCGAAGGAGGGTGGCGCACACGGTTCTTGAAGCCGGGCCCGGAAGATCCAGTCTACCGGAATGTCGACGAAGTTGCGGCACAGATCGTCAAGTCAATGCTGCTGGGTTTGGCAATTATCCGAGACCAACAGGTGCTGCCCTTGTTCGAGCTGGCGACCGGCGACCGCAGGCGTATCAAGCTGCCCTTCCAGCGTTCTGGATTGTCGGTTGCCTATATCCAGGAGAGCGTGAAGTCGTTGAAGCAGCTCCACGAGCAGTTCCAGCTTACCGACTATGCTCGAGGAAGCACCGCCTGGACAAAGGACTGGGTCGGGCACACTTTCGGGACGCTTGAGCGGGCGGTCGGCGACCTTAAGCTTCCTTATGGAAGATCGATCTCAAAGACCGACCTTGACGAGGACGCTTTGCGACGGTTGCGTTTTTACACGAATGGCTTGAGGCAGGTTTACGGTCGCGCCCTGGCGCCGGCCGCTGGCCTTACGATTGGGTTTAATGAGCTCGATGGAGATTGACCGCAGGCGGTTTTTGCTTGGCTCTCTTGCAATGACATTGGGGCTTTCTACTCTCAAACGACCGGTGCGGGCTGGAGGTCGTGATCTGAGCAGAGCCGCTTTTGCCTCTGCCGTTCGGGTCGGCAGCGGCTTCGCGCTTCTCATTCTTGATGAGGCCGGCAAGATGCTTCGCGAGATCCCGCTCGAGGCGCGCGGACATGACACAACAGTGCATCTTGAGTCCGGCATTGGCGTCATGTTCGCACGCCGACCTGGTGACTTCGCCGTTGCTTTTGAGTTTTCGAGGCCGTCCCCGCCAAAGGTGTTCCGAACGCCCGCGGATCGACATTTCTACGGTCACGGCGTTTTTTCAAACAATGGCCAGCTGCTTTACGCCACTGAAAACGACTTCGATAACGCGCGTGGCCTGATCGGAATTTACAATGTTAAAAACGGTTTTTCGCGGATAGGCGAATTTCCCAGCGGCGGTGTCGGGCCGCATGACCTGCATTTGTTGCCGGACGGCAAGACACTGGTCGTGGCGAATGGGGGCATAGAAACGCACCCGGATGCCGGACGGGCGAAACTTAATGTGACCGAAATGCAGCCCTCGCTTGCGTTCATTAACAGGGAGGACGGCCAGATTATTGCCCGTCACGAACTCGGGCGCGAGCTTCATAAGCTGTCAATCCGGCATCTCGATGTCGATCCATCCGGACGAGTGTGGTTTGGTGGGCAATGGGAGGGTGCGCTTGATCACGTGCCTGATCTGGTCGGCTCCGCGAGCTTGGATAGGCCGCTGAAGTTACTTGAAATGACCCCGGACTTCTCAGCCCGCTTGAAGGGCTACGTCGGGTCGGTCGCGCTGGACCGGAGCGGCGCGCGGCTGGCGGTTTCTGCCCCGCGTGCCGGCTGTATTGTGTATTTCGATACCGCCGCGGAGAGGTTCGTCGGCAAGTCACTCATCGTCGATGGCTGCGGGGTTGCACCACGGGGCCGTGATGGATTCGCGGTCAGCTCCGGGGGCGGTGAATTCCGGGCGGCTTCCCCGGGTCGCGAGGATGTCGGTCTTGCGATCCACCAGGAACTGGCATTCGACAATCACATGATAAGCGTCGCCAGATATTAGCAAGGCCGGACAGCTCTTCCTCAGACTCGTTAAAGCCATTGTCTAAAATAATTCTATATGAGTTTCATTCTTAGTTGCTAGATTGGTTTCATTCTAAACTTCTAGATTAGTCTCTTTCTAAATAATGGGAATGTTCGCGCAAAACTTGTGCTGGACTTTTTTATGAATTGACTTTTCGGCACAAGATTAGTTGTGTTGCTGTGCTGCGCCGTGATTTGGCGCTTCCGATGTCGGGGCCTTAAGCCCCGTCGATTGGAGTTGGGACATGACTGATTTTTCAAAATGTCGAGAGCCTTCCCGTGCATCCGAGCCTAAGTTCGGTGCCGGGCATCCGTGTGCCATGGCACCCGAATTGCTCGTTGGCTATGGGTTCCGAGGTTGGATCTCGGGTTACCAAACCGGCGATGTTCAGTGCTGGGAGCGGGTATGGCGGCTTTACTCCAACCTGCTCGGTCCGCATGCCGCAAGGGGAGCCGTTGACTGCCTGGCCTCTTGGGCCAAGTCGGTCAACGCTTCATCGCGGCGTAGTGTTGAAATCAACCCGCTGGAAGCTTGTGAGTTTTGCCGCGAC
Organism: Filomicrobium sp.; assembly: GCA_030607105.1. Taxonomy (GTDB): domain Bacteria; phylum Pseudomonadota; class Alphaproteobacteria; order Rhizobiales; family Hyphomicrobiaceae; genus Filomicrobium. Next base: position 3,778 of record JAUWFF010000016.1, on the reverse strand, counting down.
GAATGTCTGGCGATTTCGCTAATCGCGGCCAGTCAGCACCAGACGTGCCCAGCCATGCGCGCGTGCGCATTTGCGTTGATCGATAGCTCGCTGACGGATGATGTGCTGCACCACACCGAGACTTTCGCCGTGACGATGCGCGTCAATGACAAGATTGTTTCGCCGGAGTGGATCGTGAATGCCAACGCGTTCGTTGATCCTTCGGCCAGCTTTGCGAACTGACGTTGAGGGGAATTGATTTGTTCATTTGTTCTTGCGCGGTAGTCTCCGACCACGATATCGAGCTGGCTCTGCTCGACTTGATGATCGCCGAGGATGCACCGCTGCCCACGCCCGGTGTGGTGTGGCGCCATCTTTCCAAGAAGATGGATTGCTGCGGTTGTGCACCTCTCGCCGTGGCGAAGATCTATGAGAAGCTCGAGGCCCTGGAGGCTAAAGGTTTGATCTGCCCATGCGCGTGCGCGAACGCGAAGGATGCGAAACGGCGCGCGGAAAAGCGCGACACGAGGGCTATGACGATGCTTGAAGCCGAGGTGGCTGGCGGCTGAGTCGCTATCCGTTCGGGGCCTCGATGACCTAAAGCGGGATCGCTTGTCAAAACGGGGGCGCGCAGGCGTAAACCCGCCCTAATACCCTATTGCTGACTTGTAATCCCCAGAATCCTCGGTAAGTGTTTGCGCCGAGTGCGTTCACGATGGGAGAGGGAGTATGAAGGGCGACAAGAAGATTATCTCTATGCTCAATGAAGCGTTGAAGCTGGAGCTCGGTGCTGTCAACCAGTACTGGTTGCACTATCGCCTGCTGGAAGACTGGGGGTATCTCAAGCTTGCCAAGAAAGAGCGTGAAGAATCCATCGAGGAGATGCACCACGCTGACAAGATTATCGCCCGCATTATCTTCCTGGAAGGCCTACCCAACCTGCAGCAGGTTGCTCCTTTGATGATCGGCCAGAACGTCAAGGAAGTGCTCGACTGCGATCTTAAGGGCGAATACATCGCCAAGGAGCACTACATGAAGGGCCGCGCACTTTGCCGCGAAAAGGAAGACTATGTGTCCATGGCCCTGTTCGAAGAGCTGATTGCTGATGAGGAAGGTCACATCGACTTCCTCGAAACGCAGCTCGACCTTCTGAAGAGCCTCGGCAATGAGAACTACGGCCTGCTGAATGCAGCTCCTGCCAATGAGGCCGAGGATCTTTGACGATTTCATAGCGGGAAAAATGGGGCTTCCGAAGTAGGAAGATTTGCTCAGCGACCGTTCTCTTGAGGTTGACGATCGGCGTCGACGGGCTCACGTTTTCATTGTTGACTTTTCAAGGCGACATTTATCGGAGATGTGATGCCGGCAACGATGCTGAGCAGTAGCAATCTTGGCGTGTGTGGTGCGGCACAGGCGAAGGATCGCTTGGTTGCGGCTGGTCTGAAGCCGACGCGCCAGCGGGTTGCGCTGTGCAAGATGCTGTTTGAGGATCCGCCCCGGCACGTCACGTGGAAGCACCGCACCGCCAGGCGGCGGATGCCGGGCACCGTTTGTCGCTGGTAAGGGTCGACAATACGTGAAGCAGTTTGGTGAGGCCGGCCTCGTTCGGCGCATTTCGGTGCCGGGAGGCCGTGGCTATTTCGATGTCGATACCGGCGATCAGCACCACTTCTACGTCGCCGAAGAAGACCGCATTATCGATATCCCGTTGTGGAGCACCGCGTTGGGCGACTTGCATGCAACGCCAGTGGGGTGCCGGATCGACAAGGTGGATATTATCGTCCTTCTGAAGCGCGCGGATAGCGACCTGGACTGAGTCCACGCCGATGGTTCCGGCTGCGTGTTTGTTCGGCTAGTTCTGCGCTTTCTTCCCTAAAGTCTGGCATGCAGCTACGGCTAGGGCTTGGCCGCTATCAAACGCTGCTTCGATCCGAGGTCCAAGACACCAGTCGCCGCATGCTCCTAGTTTCTTGCCATCATTCCAGATGCACTTTTGCGCGAGCGGCCGCTCGACAAGCGCGTAACGCCAGCGGTGCGATATGCTGGTGATTGGGGTTGCTGCGAACCGGGTGATTTTCTGCAATCGCTTTAGAATTGTCGCTGCGACTTCGTCGGGAGGCCGTTCGAAGGTTTCTCGCGACCAATCCGGTGTGGCATGAACGACGATGTTTTCGAGATTGCGAGAGCGGCGGGGCTTGGTCCCGTTTGATGCAATCCAACCGATAAGGTCATCGTCCGGCCTGAGGTGGCCGTCGGGCAATTGCGGGAACCGCTCAAAGGTCAACATCAGGGCCCAGCAGGGGGCGAATTTGACCGGCGTGAGATCGCAATCCAGGAGTTCGGATCCGTCGATGTCGGCGATCTGCGGGGCTGGAATGGCAAACACGACAGCCAGAAACTCACCATTACCATCGCATTGCAGTGGACCGTTTTCGGAGTGGAGCGACCACCCGCCAGCCGAGCGCTCTATCGCGGTGATACGCGCACCGTGCACTACGTAATGCCGGCTGGCCATGAATTGCGCCGGGCCGGTCATCCCCGGTGTGCCGACATAGGCTTCGCCAAACCATTGTTCAGCACAGCCTTGCGCCTGCCATTGCTCGACAAGCGTGCGAAAACTGGGGCCCTTCACCGTGAAGTACTGAGCGCCATGGTCGAAGCTGATGTCGTCCATGCGACGGGTAGACATTCGGCCACCGAGCCCGCGGCTCTTTTCGAATACCGTGATGGTAAAGCCGCTTTGTTGGAAACTCCGAGCGGCGGTCAATCCCGATATGCCTGCTCCTACGATGGCAATGCGCCTTTGCATCTTGATGATCACTTTTCGCGCTAGAACGGGTTTGCAGAGTGTGAAACGTGATCCAATCAGGTTGGTTCACTCTAACGTTGGCCATGAGTACGTCGACCCATCCATCATCCTTTCATTGGCCAACGCGCGGTGCGGCCGTCCCCAGGCTCGGCTGGGCCGGCGTTCTACCGTTTGCCTTTCTCGCCGTGGCTGCAGTTTTCCGGATTAATTTGCCGGGATTCGAGGCCAGGGCTCTGCTGGTTGATTATGGCGCTGTGATCTTGAGTTTCATGGGGGGCGTGCAGTGGGGCCTGGCGATGTCACGCTCCCGGAACGAAGGGATTGGCAGTCAGGTCTACACGATCAGTGTGCTTCCCGCGCTGTTGGGATTTGCCGCGGCGCAGTTTTCGCCGGTCATTGCGCTGCCGGTTCTCGTGATCGGTTTTTGCGGACTGCTGGCTTTTGATCTGTGGACGGTGCGTGAGGGGTTGGCGCCGGAGTGGTATCGCTCGCTTCGCTTGCAGCTAACGACCGCGGTGGTGGTGTGCCTCATGATTGCCTGGCTCTTTTAGGTAGCTAGAAGCGGCCCTCAATAATGGGGCACAGCATGATCGGGACTGCAGGGTGACTAGACAAGGCTGCGAGCGGGGCCTTAATTGTGCATTTTTGCGACAATGGTCTCCAGGCTCGGAGAACTTTTTAGAGGACTGTCATTACCAATGAAGGAGACGGCAGCGCATTTGCCTATACGGGCCGCCGGTATCCAGAACACAGTGCTGATCTTGCGCCGAGCGTCGGGGAATCGAAAGATAACGACTGCGTCGACCGGCGAAGACCGGAGTTTCTCAACGCCGCTGATGCCTGTAAGTCCATGCATGGTAGTTGGGTGGAGCGGGATTTAAATGACGGGTTGGCGGGGCTTAGCTGTGTTTTGTCTAGCATACGCAGTGGCTTGATTTTGATTTAAAAATGGCATTGATCGAGAACACCGATCCGACCCCGGTAAAGACT